>NZ_CABEHV010000004.1:1347500-1647500 GCF_901542415.1 Streptococcus mitis
GTCTGTGCAACCCCACATCCTTTTCCACTTAACAATTATTTTGGGACCTTAGCTGGTGGTCTGGGCTGTTTCCCTTTCGACTACGGATCTTAGCACTCGCAGTCTGACTGCCGACCATAATTCATTGGCATTCGGAGTTTATCTGAGATTGGTAATCCGGGATGGACCCCTCACCCAAACAGTGCTCTACCTCCAAGAATCTTAATGTCGACGCTAGCCCTAAAGCTATTTCGGAGAGAACCAGCTATCTCCAAGTTCGTTTGGAATTTCTCCGCTACCCACAAGTCATCCAAGCACTTTTCAACGTGCCCTGGTTCGGTCCTCCAGTGCGTCTTACCGCACCTTCAACCTGCTCATGGGTAGGTCACATGGTTTCGGGTCTACGTCATGATACTAATTCGCCCTATTCAGACTCGGTTTCCCTACGGCTCCGTCTCTTCAACTTAACCTCGCATCATAACGTAACTCGCCGGTTCATTCTACAAAAGGCACGCTCTCACCCATTAACGGGCTCGAACTTGTTGTAGGCACACGGTTTCAGGTTCTATTTCACTCCCCTCCCGGGGTGCTTTTCACCTTTCCCTCACGGTACTGGTTCACTATCGGTCACTAGGGAGTATTTAGGGTTGGGAGATGGTCCTCCCAGATTCCGACGGGATTTCGCGTGTCCCGCCGTACTCAGGATACTGCTAGGTACAAAGACTATTTTAAATACGAGGCTATTACTCTCTTTGGCTGATCTTCCCAAATCATTCTTCTATAATCTTTGAGTCCACATTGCAGTCCTACAACCCCGAAGAGTAAACTCTTCGGTTTGCCCTCCTGCCGTTTCGCTCGCCGCTACTAAGGCAATCGCTTTTGCTTTCTCTTCCTGCAGCTACTTAGATGTTTCAGTTCACTGCGTCTTCCTCCTCACATCCTTAACAGATGCGGGTAACAGGTAGTACCTGTTGGGTTCCCCCATTCGGAAATCCCTGGATCATCGCTTACTTACAGCTACCCAAGGCATATCGTCGTTTGTCACGTCCTTCTTCGGCTCCTAGTGCCAAGGCATCCACCGTGCGCCCTTATTAACTTAACCTTATTTTTTGACCTTTCAGTCATAAACTCTTATTAATACTACAGCGTTTTCGGTTTATTTTCTTGTTACTATTTGATATAGATATTCAATTTTCAATGTGCATTACTTGGTGATCTCTCACCAATGGAGCCTAGCGGGATCGAACCGCTGACCTCCTGCGTGCAAAGCAGGCGCTCTCCCAGCTGAGCTAAGGCCCCACAAGACCTCTCAAGACTAAACAAGACCAATGCGCAGTTCCTTATCCTTAGAAAGGAGGTGATCCAGCCGCACCTTCCGATACGGCTACCTTGTTACGACTTCACCCCAATCATCTATCCCACCTTAGGCGGCTGGCTCCTAAAAGGTTACCTCACCGACTTCGGGTGTTACAAACTCTCGTGGTGTGACGGGCGGTGTGTACAAGGCCCGGGAACGTATTCACCGCGGCGTGCTGATCCGCGATTACTAGCGATTCCGACTTCATGTAGGCGAGTTGCAGCCTACAATCCGAACTGAGACTGGCTTTAAGAGATTAGCTTGCCGTCACCGGCTTGCGACTCGTTGTACCAGCCATTGTAGCACGTGTGTAGCCCAGGTCATAAGGGGCATGATGATTTGACGTCATCCCCACCTTCCTCCGGTTTATTACCAGCAGTCTCGCTAGAGTGCCCAACTGAATGATGGCAACTAACAATAGGGGTTGCGCTCGTTGCGGGACTTAACCCAACATCTCACGACACGAGCTGACGACAACCATGCACCACCTGTCACCTCTGTCCCGAAGGAAAGCTCTATCTCTAGAGCGGTCAGAGGGATGTCAAGACCTGGTAAGGTTCTTCGCGTTGCTTCGAATTAAACCACATGCTCCACCGCTTGTGCGGGCCCCCGTCAATTCCTTTGAGTTTCAACCTTGCGGTCGTACTCCCCAGGCGGAGTGCTTAATGCGTTAGCTGCGGCACTAAACCCCGGAAAGGGTCTAACACCTAGCACTCATCGTTTACGGCGTGGACTACCAGGGTATCTAATCCTGTTTGCTCCCCACGCTTTCGAGCCTCAGCGTCAGTTACAAGCCAGAGAGCCGCTTTCGCCACCGGTGTTCCTCCATATATCTACGCATTTCACCGCTACACATGGAATTCCACTCTCCCCTCTTGCACTCAAGTTAAACAGTTTCCAAAGCGTACTATGGTTAAGCCACAGCCTTTAACTTCAGACTTATCTAACCGCCTGCGCTCGCTTTACGCCCAATAAATCCGGACAACGCTTGGGACCTACGTATTACCGCGGCTGCTGGCACGTAGTTAGCCGTCCCTTTCTGGTAAGATACCGTCACAGTGTGAACTTTCCACTCTCACACTCGTTCTTCTCTTACAACAGAGCTTTACGATCCGAAAACCTTCTTCACTCACGCGGCGTTGCTCGGTCAGACTTCCGTCCATTGCCGAAGATTCCCTACTGCTGCCTCCCGTAGGAGTCTGGGCCGTGTCTCAGTCCCAGTGTGGCCGATCACCCTCTCAGGTCGGCTATGTATCGTCGCCTTGGTGAGCCGTTACCCCACCAACTAGCTAATACAACGCAGGTCCATCTGGTAGTGATGCAATTGCACCTTTTAAGCAAATGTCATGCAACATCTACTTTTATGCGGTATTAGCTATCGTTTCCAATAGTTATCCCCCGCTACCAGGCAGGTTACCTACGCGTTACTCACCCGTTCGCAACTCATCCGGAGAAGCAAGCTCCTCCTTCAGCGTTCTACTTGCATGTATTAGGCACGCCGCCAGCGTTCGTCCTGAGCCAGGATCAAACTCTCATTAAAAGTTTGAGTTCTCACTCATTTCTGTCACTGACAGATTTATTGTTTTTTTCATTGTTCAGTACTACAACCTTAGTTGTAGTGCCCTGCACATTGGTTCGTCTTGTTCAGTTTTCAAAGGTCTTTGTCACTTACTTCTCTCAAGCGACAACTATATTAGTATATCACAGTCGCTTTCGCTTGTCAACACTTTTTTGAAACTTTTTTAAAACTTTTTTCATCAAGTGTTCCAACCGCAACATACCATAGTCCGTACGGGATTCGAACCCGTGTTACCGCCGTGAAAAGGCGGTGTCTTAACCCCTTGACCAACGGACCTGAGTTGTTATTTTCAACTCTTACTATTATACCGACTTTTCAAACTTTGTCAACACTTTTTTTAAACTTTTTACAAATTTTTCAATTCTGGTAACTTCTCAAAGTAACTTCCACTTGCCTGACCAAAGTGGAAATTAGTCTAAAACGGATTTTTATGGTGGAATTAAGTGTGAGACGTTTGAGTTAGAAATGAGGCTCACTATGACAAAACATAAACACCTTACCCTTTCAGACCGTAATGATATCCAATTAGGCTTAGAGCGCAGTGAAACCTTCAAAGCTATTGGACAATCCATTCTAAAAGACCCGACTACTGTTTCTAAAGAAGTCAAACGAAACAGACAAATCCGAGAGTCTACATGCCATAACCTTCCTTGCCCTCTACTCGACAAAGCTCCCTTTGTCTGTAACGGCTGCCCTAAAAGAAGACAAAATTGTGGCTATAAGAAGATTTTCTACCTCGCTAAGCAAGCTCAAAAACAGTACGAACAAACTCTTATCGAAGCTCGTGAAGGAACTCCTCTCAATTCCAAGACCTTCTGGGACATGGACAAAGTCATTTCTGATGGTGTTAAAAAGGGCCAACACATCTATCATATCCTCAAAACTCACAACCTTGATGTCAGCTCCTCAACCGTCTATCGACACATCCGAAAAGGATACCTATCTATCGCTCCTATTGACCTAGCCAGAGCCGTTAAATTCAAAGAAAGACGGAAAAGTAAGCTACCTTCCATCCCTAAAGAAGCTAAAAAAGGCCGTTCCTATGAGGATTTCCAAAATTATTTGGCTCTTAAGCAACTGAACTCTTGGCTGGAAATGGACACCGTTATGGGCAGGATGGGAGGTAAAGTCCTACTCACCTTCAACCTGTCTTTCTGTAACTTTATCTTCGCTAGACTTCTGGATAATAAAACTACCCTTGAGGTTACCAAACACCTCTATGACATCAAGAACACTCTTCACCAAGCGGACAAAGATTTCTTCCAACTCTTCCCTGTCATCCTGACAGATAATGGTGGAGAGTTTGCCAGGGTTGATGACATCGAAATGGATGTGCGAGGAGAGAGTAAACTCTTCTTTTGTGACCCTAATCGCTCTGACCAGAAAGGGAGAATTGAGAAAAATCACACGCTGATTCGCGACATTCTACCTAAGGAAACTTCTTTTGACAACTTAACTCAAGAGGACATCAATCTCGTTTGTTCGCATGTCAACAGTGTCAAACGTGCTGCTTTGAATGGAAAGTCAGCCTATGAACTCTTTGCCTTTACTTACGGAGAAGAGATTCCTAAACTTCTAGGTATTTCTAAAATACCTGCAGAAGACGTCTGTCAGTCGTCTAAATTACTCCAACATAAGTTCTAAAAACTAACCTTTAACCGCATTCAAACGTCTCACACTAACTTCCACCATAGCGGAACTTAATCTGAAACGCTTTCAGATGAGGGGATTTTGTGCGCTCTTTTTTCTATTCATTTTGGCTACAAAAACGATGAAATCAAGTATTAGTAAAACCAGTGGAACTTACCCTGACACGGATTTCCACTGGTTTTTACGATTTTTATCAGACTAACTTCCACTTGGATTAACGGTGGAAGTTAGTTTGGGAATTTAGCATTTTTCAATTCTTTTTCAAGTAAAGTTTTTCAAATTATAGTAAAAAGAGCCAGAATTGTACTGACCCTTCTATTGCTCTTTAAACTTAGAAGCACGTTCTTCTCCCCACCAATAGGGTATTAATTCTGCGACTTTCACTGTCTTTCTTGTATCATAGTCCATCATGAATTCTGCATCTTTATTTTCAGCATTAAGCTCTAAAAGGAATTCTCTGCAAGCGCCACAAGGCATACCCGAACTTCCACCATAAGGTGGTTTGTCTCGAAAGGCTAATACTTTCTTAACCTTAGTTTGTCCCGAGAATTGATACATATTGAAGAGGGCCGCCCGTTCTGCGCAAAGATGGAAAACACCACAGGTTCCCTCCATACAGAATCCTGTAAATATTTGTCCATCTTCTGCTTCTACTGCAGCTACAACATGATTGGCATAAACAAAGCCTGATACTTCATGTGGATTGTATAGTTTCTGTGCTTCTTCGTACATCTTTTCCCAGATGTCCATTATTACATCCTTCTTATTTAGAGATTTCTTTTAACATATTTTCGATATGCTGAATTGATTTTTCACGACCTAACAAGAAGATCGTATCTGGTAATTCTGGTCCATGCATTTCACCTGAAACAGCGATACGAATAGGCATGAAAAGATTTTTCCCTTTAATACCTGTTTCTTTTTGAACAGCTTTGATTTGCGGGAAGATATTTTCTGTCACAAATTCATCATCTGTCATCGCTTCAAGTTTTGCTTTGAAGGCTTCAAGAACTGTTGGGACTGTTTCTCCCGCCATGACTTCGCGCTCTGCTTCTGTCAATTCTGGAAAATCTGAGAAGAAGAGATCTGTCAATGGGATAATCTCATCTACTGATTTCATTTGTGGTTTATAGAGCTCAACTAATTTTTCAGCCTTGTCAGTTAAACGGCCTGCTTCCTCTAAGAATGGTTTTGCCATTTCAAAGATAGTTTCTAGGTTTGCATTCTTGATATAATCATTGCTCATCCAGTCGAGTTTCTTCTGATCGAAGGCTGCTGGAGACTTGCTGAGGCGGTTTTCATCGAAAAGTTTAATGAGTTCTTCACGAGAGAAGATTTCTTCTTCGCCACCTGGGTTCCAACCAAGAAGAGCAATAAAGTTAAAGACTGCTTCTGGAAGGTAACCTTTTTTACGGTAGTCTTCGATAAACTGAAGGGTATTGGTATCGCGTTTAGACAATTTTTTCCCAGTTTCAGAGTTGATAATCAAAGTCATGTGACCAAACTCTGGAGCTTCCCAACCAAGTGCTTCATAAACCATAAGCTGTTTTGGTGTATTAGCAATGTGGTCGTCTCCACGGATTACGTGAGAAATTTGCATATCATGGTCATCGATGACAACGGCAAAGTTATATGTTGGGTAACCATCTTTCTTTTGGATAACCCAGTCACCACCGATATTGCCACCTTCAAATTCGATATCGCCTTTGACCATATCATGCCACTTGTAGATACCTGACTCATTGACAGCCAAACGAACCGTTGGGATGACCCCAGCTGCTTCACGTTCTGCGATATATGCTGCTTTCTCCTCTTCACTCATACCAAGATATTCATTGATGTAACGAGGTGTTTCCCCAGCTGCTTCTTGGCGTTCGCGTTCAGCTGCCAACTCTTCTTCTGTAACGTAAGATTTGTAGGCTTTTCCTTCAGCTAATAGTTGGTCAATGTATTTTTGATACAAGTCCAAACGCTCAGACTGGCGGTAATTTTCATGTGTTTCTGGGCTTTCATCCCAATCCATGCCCAACCAACGAAGATTTTCAAGCTGTGAACGTTCTCCATCCTCGACATGACGTTTACGGTCAGTATCTTCGATACGAATGATAAATGTTCCACCATGATGGCGTGCATACAAATAGTTAAACAATGCTGTACGGGCATTCCCGATGTGTAGTAATCCTGTTGGACTTGGTGCGTAACGTACGCGGATATCTTTTGACATAGTTTCTCCTATAAAGTCTCTAGGCATCTGCCTTTTTGCTCTCTATATTATATCACAAGTCTTGGCTAAGTCCAATTTCTATGAATAAAGAGAGTAAAAAGAGTGGGCAAACCACTCTTTTCTTCTATTTATAGACGTGCGTTAAGTTCTTTGCTTAATTCTTCAAATCCTGGTTTTCCAAGAAGGGCAAACATGTTACGTTTATAAGCTTCAACACCTGGTTGGTCAAATGGGTTGATGGCATTCAAGTAACCTGAAAGAGCGATAGCCAATTCGAAGAAGTAGATAGTGTAACCAAGAGTGAAAGCATCTTGCTCTGGAAGAGTCACATACATGTTTGGTACATCACCATCTGTGTGGGCAAGAAGAACACCATCAGTTGCTTTTTTGTTTACAAAGTCAACGTCTTTTCCTTGAAGGTAACCAAGTCCATCAAGGTCTTCTTCCAAGCTAGGGATAATCACGTTCTTACGAGGTTTGTCAACACGGACAACTGTTTCAAACATGATACGAGTTCCTTCTTGGATAAATTGACCCAATGAGTGCAAGTCAGTTGAGAAGTTGGCTGAAGTTGGGTAGATACCTTTTTGGTCTTTTCCTTCTGATTCACCAGCCAATTGTTTCCACCACTCTGAGAAGTATTGAAGTGATGGCTCATAGTTTACCAAGATTTCAGTTGCATAGCCTTTACGGTAAAGAATGTTACGAACTGCTGCGTATTGGTAAGCTTCGTTTTCAGAGATTTTGTCTGAAGTGTAGTCTTTGCGAGCTGCATTCGCGCCTTCCATAAGGGCTTTGATGTCAGCTCCTGATGCTGCGATTGGAAGCAAACCAACGGCTGTTAATACAGAGAAGCGTCCACCGATGTCATCTGGAACAACAAATATTTCCCAACCGTTAGCATCTGCTTCAACCTTAACAGCACCTTTTTGTCGGTCAGTTGTTGCATAGATACGTTTGTTGGCTTCTTCTTGACCGTATTTCTTAACCAAAAGTTCTTTGAAGACACGGAAAGCGATAGCTGGTTCAGTTGTTGTACCTGATTTAGAAATCACGTTTACTGAGAAGTCTTTGTCTGCAACATACTCCACCAAGTCAGCAAGGTAAGTAGATGAGATTGAGTTTCCTGCGTAAAGGATTTGTGGAGCTTTGCGTTCTTCTTTTGTTTGCAAGTTTGCAAAGTGGTGATTCAAGAAGTCGATTGCTGCTTTAGCACCAAGGTAAGATCCACCGATACCAATAACAACTAAAACATCACTGTCTGACTTGATTTGCTCAGCAGCTTTCAAGATGCGGTCAAATTCTTCGCGGTCATAGTTTTCAGGAAGATCCAACCATCCTAGGAAGTCGCTACCAGCACCAGTTCCTTTACGAATCATTTCGTCAGCAGCTGTAACTTGTGCTTGCATGTATTCCACTTCATGTGGTGCAACAAATTTGTCTAAAACTTTTGAATAATCAAATTTAATATGTGACATGTTATTCCTCCAATATTTCTTCTTTTCTATCATAACGCTTGCCTTCGTTTTTTTCAAGTTTTTTTGTCGAATTTCTCCAATTTTTATCAGAATTCAAACGTTTGCGTAAAAATCCCATATTCAAAAAATTGAAAAAATAAAAGAAAGAACGACTAGATACACCAGTCGTTACAGTTCATTCAATAAATACTCAAATAATTCTAAATTGCCATCTTCTTCATTAACCAGAAACTCTGGATGCCACTGCAAACCGATAATGTGGTGCTCATCTATAGACTCAATCGCTTCGATGGTTTGGTCTCTTGGATCAATAGCAGTTACACGGAAATTAGGTGCCAAATCTTTAATACTTTGACGATGGACCGAGTTAACCTGACTTTCTTTTCCAAATAGCTTGGCCACCACACTTCCTTCTACTGTCTCAATAGAGTGAGATGTTCCGAAAGGCAGTCCTTGCCAGTGACCTTCGATTTCTTGATTGAGGGTTCCCCCAAAGGCAACATTGACAAGTTGGACACCGCGACAGATTGCCATAATTGGTTTATTCTGACGAAGAGCTTCTTTCAAGAGCGCCAATTCAAATTCATCACGGACCAAATTGTAATCATCGCTCTCGATGGTCTTTTTCTCTCCATAAAACTGAGGATGGACATTTTGACCGCCTGTCAAAATCAATTTATCAATCATTTCTACATAATCGCGTACAACTGACTCATCACCAACAGGAATGACTAAAGGGAGACCACCGACTTGACGAATGCTCTCTGCGAATCTACAAGATACAGATGAATGAATGTTTTTGCCTTCTGCGTCTACGGGACATAGATTTGCAGCAACTCCTACAACCGTTCTAGCCATAATGCCTCTCCTTTCAAATGTTAATACTCTTCGAAAATCTCTTCAAACCACGTCAGCGTCGCCTTACCGTATATATGTTACTGACTTCGTCAGTTCTATCTACAACCTCAAAGCAGTGCTTTGAGCAACCTACGGCTAGCTTCCTAGTTTGCTCTTTGATTTTCATTGAGTATAACGATAGTCCTATCATATCACTCAAAATGACTTTCGTCTAATATGTTTTTTTTAAGGCTGTGATAAATATTTTTTATGGATAAGAAAAAACTGCCCGCATAGGACAACTTTTTTCTTATTCAAAGACAAATTGATTGTAATAGAGTTCTGAGTAGAATCCACCTAGTTTTAAGAGTTCATGGTGATTACCACGTTCAATGACTTCTCCATCTTTGAGGACAATAATCTGGTCTGCATTAAGGATGGTCTTCAAACGATGGGCAATGACAAAACTGGTTCTGCCTGCTACAACCGCCTCCATGGCATGCTGAATCTTGCTTTCTGTCACCGTATCTACGTTTGAAGTTGCTTCATCGAGAATGAGAACTTCTGGATCTGTCATCAGGGTTCGAGCGATAGAAATCAATTGTTTCTGCCCTGTCGAGAAGATGCTTTGATCATCATCGATAAGAGTATCGTACTTATCAGGCAAGCTTTCGATATAGTCGTGAATGTGGGTTGCCTTGGCGGCTGCCTCAACCATTTCTTGACTAGCATCTGGCACACCAAAACGGATATTGTCTCGAATCGTTCCACTAAATAAGACCGAATCTTGCAAGACAATCCCCACCTTGCTTCTGAGACTATCCAAGTCATAGTCACGAATGTCTTTGCCGTCAAAATAAATACCACCAGCATCAACATCATAAAAGCGATTGATAAGGTTCATAATAGTCGTTTTCCCTGAACCTGTCGGACCAACAACTGCTGTCATCTGGCCTTTAGGGGCAGAGATACTGACATCTTTCAAAATTGGTTTATCAGGCAAGTATGAAAAATCAATATGACTGATTTCAACACCTTCTTGCAACTGAGTGAAGATTGGAGCTTTTTCAGGTCGGATTTCTTCCTCTGCATCAAACATTTCCTGAATTCGTTCAGCCCCAGTAAAGGCTAACTGAAGACTTCCCCAACTAGCTGCAACTTGAATAATAGGCTGGTAGTACTGCTGAGAAAATTGGGCAAACATAACAATCAAACCTAGGGCTGTACTTGTTTCAATAGCCTTATCATTCAAAAGTACAGCTGAACCAGCAAAGATGACGATGGCTGTATTAACCAGACTCATCCCATTCATGACAGGGAAAAGAATTCCTGAGAACATTCTTCCTTTAAAGGTTGCCTTGCGCACGCGCTCATTTTGTTCAAGAAATCCTGCCATCATATCCTCTTGAATCCCTTGCACAATCACGGCTTTTTGACCTGAGATACTCTCATCCATATAGGCATTGAGCTTTCCTACCTCTTTCTGCTGGAGGTTGGTGTATTTCCGTGCCATTTTCACGATGAAAATCAGCATAAGGAAGGTCACTGGTGTGCTGGCAATAGTGATAAGGGCCAGCGTCACATTTCTCGAAAACATGACAAGAATCAGACCAATGTATAAAACAATATTGCTCATGACCTGAATCAAGCTTTCATTAAAGGCTTGGAGGATATTATCCAAATCACTAGTAAAACGAGACAGAATATCGCCATCTTGTCGGCGGTCAAAGAAAGAAACCGTCAAACGAGCAAGCTTACCAAAGAGACCTTTGCGCATCTCGTTGGTCGATTCTGCAATCACGCGCGTCATGAGACACATGTATATCACACTAGAGATAAATAGAACCAAAACCAGCAGACCAAGATTGACCATGATTCCTGATAAACTTTGCCATACAAGTTCTGGATTGCCATTTTGATAAGCTTGAACTAAATTAGCTAGCTGCGTCACTGCTTGTCCAGAAAAGACCGGGAAGAGGGCTTGGGCAAGAGTTGCCAGAACAATCGTCAGGATGACAACTACAAATGATAGCTTATAGACTTTAAAATAATTCCAAAAAAATTGAACTGTCTTCATTTTACTCCTCCTTTCCTTTCTGTGTTTCGTAGATTTCACGGTAAACGGCATTGTTGGCAACCAAGTCTGCATGCGTACCTTGACCAATCAATCGTCCTTGATCTAGAACCAAGATCTTGTCTGCATGAACTACCGAGCTAATCTTTTGCGCAATGATAATGGTTGTTGTTCCCTTCAAGTCCTTATTCAAGGCTTCTTGCACTAGGCGCTCTGACTTGGCATCCAAGGCCGAGGTAGAATCGTCAAAAATCAGAATACGTGGATTGCTGACAATTCCACGGGCAATCGACATCCGTTGTTTTTGCCCACCAGAGAAATTGGTTCCCCGTTCCTCAACTGGACTTTCAAAGGTTTTCTCCATACGATGGATGAATTCACTAGCCTGGGCAATATTGGCTGCGCGTTCCATTTCAAATAGAGTAGCATCTCCCTTACCCTGTCTCAAGTTATCTGCAATCGTTCCACTAAAGAGAATGGCACGTTGGAGAACGATAGAGACAGCTTTACGCAGGGTCCCTTCACTCACTTCTCGAATATCCTTTCCTCCAATTTTGATGACCCCTTCCTGTGGGTCAAAGAGACGTGGAATCAATTGAGCCAAGGTTGATTTTCCTGCACCAGTGGCTCCAACGACACCAACCATCTGACCAGGTTCAATAGTAAAGCTCACATCTTTCAGCATCGGTTCCTTATCCATTGGATAGGTAAAGGTCACATTTTCAAAGCTAAGACTGCCAACCAACTCTTCATCTGGGACATCCTTGAAGGTCATGGCTGGCTCTGCGTCAAGAATTTCTCGAATACGACGCATCGAAATCATGGCACGGCTGACAGAATTTCCCAAAAATCCAACCATAACAATGGTAAAGATAATCTGGCTCAGGTAATTGACAAAGGAAGCAATGGAACCAACAACTGACGGATCCGACTGAACCATCCCAGCAACTAGCCAAATCGAGAGGAAAACCGCCCCGTAGCCGACCAACATCATAAAGGGTTCCACTACTGAAAAGGCATAACCGATGTAAAGATTTTGACCGAGAAGCTCGTCTGAAACCTCCGTAAACTTAGCAAACTGCTCTTTTTCTTGGACAAAGGACTTGACCACACGAACACCGCGCAGATTTTCCTTGGCAATGGCATTGATGCGTTCAAGCAGGGTTTGAAACTTGGCAAAACGAGGTCCCATCATCCCCATCATGACAGCAGTCAAGCCAAAAATCAAGACTACCATGAGAACAATTACCCACCACAGAGAAGGTAGGGTTTGAACCGCCAAGATAAACGAACCTATGAACAAGAGGGGAAGTCTGAAAAGAATTTGGAAGGTCATCATGACGACGTTCTGAATCTGGTTGATATCATTTGTCATTCGAACGACTAGATTTCCCGCATTAAATTGTTCAATATTAGCATAAGAAAAGGTTTGGATTTTACGGAAGGCATCCTCCCGAAGGTCAGATGAAACTCCTTGGGCAATATAGGCTGCAAGGACAACATTGAGCCCACCAGCAACCAGACCGACCAAGGCCACACCAATCAACCAAGCCCCGATGCTATAAATAGCTTCATATTTTCCAGCAAGGAGGGCGTCTAAGACTTCCTGCAAATAACGCGGTTGCAGAAGTGAACTAGCAACCATCAAGCCTGTCATCAGGAGCGAAGCCAAGGCCTGCCACTTGTAGGTTTTTATTTTCTGAATCAGCATACTTTCTCCTTAAAAAATAGACAAAAGGGAGCGACAATGCGTCAGATCCTTTTCATTCTGTTTGTGTGATGTTATTCTAGCAAAAAAGTGGGAACTTGTCAAAGAAGTCTCCTTGATATAGCTAGATTAACTAGTGAGTCTTGGCTTTATAGTTTCTGTTTTAACTCGACCAAGACATTCATAGCCTGCATAGGTGTCATATTGTAAACATCTAGTTTAGCTAATTCTGCTAGGATAGGATGGTCTGCTGGCGCATCAAAGAGTGAAATTTGTTCAGTGACAGCACTTGTTTGCCTCATTGGAGCAGGACTTTCTGTACCCTGGCTCTCTAGTTGCGTCAAAATCTTATCCGCCCTTGCTAGGAGGTCTGCTGGTAAGCCAGCAATCTTGGCCACATGGATACCGTAGGATTTGTCAGCTGGGCCTGGTTCAATCTTATGAAGGAAGGTGACCTGCCCATCCTGCTCCAAGGTTGCCACGTGGACATTGACCAAGTGTTGTAAACTAGACTCCAGACTAGTCAACTCATGGTAGTGGGTCGCAAAGAGGGTCTTGGCTCCGATATGCTCATGGATGTATTCGATGATGGACTGAGCAAGAGCCATCCCGTCATAAGTTGCAGTTCCCCGTCCTAACTCATCAAAGAGAATCAAAGAATTCTTAGTCGCATGCGAAATGGCATTGTTGGCCTCCATCATCTCCACCATAAAGGTTGATTGACCTGAAACCAAGTCATCGGCTGCTCCGATACGGGTAAAAATTGCATCAAAAATCGGTAAATGGGCACTTTCTGCTGGCACATAAGAACCCAACTGGGCCATAACTGCCGTCATGGCTAACTGACGCATATAGGTTGACTTCCCACTCATGTTGGGCCCTGTAATCAGTTGAATACTGGTATCTTCTGCCATCTGAATCGTATTTGGAATATAGGTCTGAGCCCCCATGACCTTTTCAACGACAGCATGGCGCCCTTTCTGGATATCAATCCGCGAATCATCTCCGAACTCAGGTCGAATCAAATGCTGGGTTTCAGCCACAACTGCCAGACTCTGTAAGACATCAACCGTCGCAATTCCTTGGGCTAGAGCCTGCAAACGCTGGATGTACTTGCTGACCTCTTCACGAATACGCATAAAAATTTCGTACTCTAGATTGGCTGACTTCTCACGCGCCTCCAGCATGTCGCCTTCGATACGGGCTAATTCTTCGGTTCCAAAACGTTCTGAATTTTTCAGCGTCGCCTTGCGGAAAAAGTGAGCAGGCACATTTCCCAGTTGCGAATTGGTCACATGGAAATAGTAGCCATCCTTTTTATTATAGACAATCTTAAGTGCGCTAATACCAGAGTTTTCTCGCTCCTTGGCCTCAATTTCAGCAATCCAACCAGTCCCTTCTCTGAGAACGCGACGGTACTTGTCTAAAGTCTCATCAAATCCAGTTCGGATAATTCCCCCATCTGTAATCACATGAGGGGCTTCAGGAGCAATCGCTGCGCTAATCAAACTCTCCAACTCAGGGATTCCATCCAATTGTTCGATGAGATAAGCTAGAGTAGGTTGCTCCATTCCTTCTAAAATCGCACGAATCCTTGGCACACTAGACAAGGTGGTCGCCAACTGCAAGAGATCCTTGGGATTGGTTTTTCCAAAAGAAACACGACTAGCCAAGCGTTCGATATCATAGACACCCTTGAGGCTGTCTGTCAAATCACTGCGCTCAAAGAAATGGTCGAGAAAGACCTGCACCACCTCTTGACGTTGGACGATTCGCTCCTTATCAATCAAGGGGCGATGAATCCAAGAACGCAAAAGACGCATCCCCATAGCCGTTTTGGTTTCATCCAAAAGCCAGAAAAGACTACCTTGCTTCTTGCCTGAACGGGCATTCTCAACCAAATCCAGACTAGCCTTGGTCGTATAATCCATCTGCAAGAAATCCTTGATCTCATAGCGGATAACAGGTTTGAGGTGGTTCAATTCCCTCATCTGAGTCCGATGAACATACTGGAGCAGCTTACTAGATGCTGCTTGCTCCACAGATGACAATCGTGAATCCAGTAAATGAAGGTCTTCAAAGCCTTCTTTTTCATAGGAAAGTACCAGATTCATCTGACGACTAAGGATTTGTTCCTCTTCCTCAGACAAGTCATAGCCCAGCACCACTTCGCGCGCCTTGAGATTACGGATTTCCCCACAAACCAGCGTGAAATCCAAAAGACCTGTCACATAAAAGTCACCCGTCACCAGGTCCATATAAGCTAAGCCAAATTGACTGCCATCACGGTCTATAGCAACCAAGAAATTGTTCTGACTATCCGGCTTACTGCTATCGACCACTGTCCCTGGCGTAATGACCTGAACAACCTCTCGTTTCACAACCCCAACTGCTTGTTTAGGATCTTCCATCTGTTCAGCAATGGCTACCTTATAGCCCTGCTCAATCAAGACATCGATGTACTGTTGGGCAGAATGATAGGGGACACCCGCCATAGGAATCGGATTGTCGGCATTCTTGTTGCGACTCGTTAAGGAAATTTCCAGAATCTGCGCAGCATTGACCGCATCCTCATAAAATAATTCATAAAAATCACCCATCCGAAAGAGCAAAAAAGCATCTGGATATTGCTTTTTAATATCCACATACTGTTGCATGCCAGGTGATAGCTTTTCTGTCGCCATTTTCCGTCTCTCCTTGTCAAAAATAAGTCTTGAGAGCAACTCCCAAGACCTTACTTATCTTTCATCAAATCTAGCAAACGATCTTCCATGAGTTTGGCAACGTGCTGGTCTCGACAAATGACCAATAAGGTATTGGCACCAGCAACTGTTCCTAAAATCCATTCATCCTTGTTTGCATCTACAATATTTGCCAAAACAGAGGCTTCTCCTAATTTGGTATGAAGTACCAAGGTAAACTCTGCTCTTGCAACACCTTCTAAATGATGAGACAAAAATTCCACCAAATCAATCTTTTCTGTCTCATTTGCTAGTACATAATACACCATATCATTTTTCTTGACCTTGGTCAAGCCGATTTCGCGCAAATCACGAGACAGGGTTGTCTGCGTCACAAAAACATTGTGCGCCTCCAACCGATCTTGAATTTCTTTTTGTGTACTTAATTTCTCCTCAGTAATCATTTTTTTTATTAACTGATGACGATCTCTTTTTCTCATAAAATCCTCTTATATGAATATTTATAACTATTTTTATAACTATATTATACCAAAAAAACAGGAGATTTCAAAAATTTTTTCTTCTTTCTTTAAAATTATGATAAAATAGTAGAAAAGTCCAAAAAGGAGCTCTTAATGAATACAAAAGAATTGATTGCTAGCGAGTTGGCTAGCGTCATTGATAGCCTGGACCAAGAGGCTATTTTAAATTTACTGGAAACCCCTAAAAACTCAGAAATGGGAGACATCGCCTTCCCTGCTTTTTCTCTTGCCAAAGTCGAACGTAAAGCACCTCAAATGATTGCGGCTGAACTGGCTGAAAAAATTAACAGCCAAGCCTTTGAAAAAGTTGTAGCAACTGGTCCTTACGTTAACTTTTTCCTTGATAAATCTGCTATTTCTGCTCAAGTATTGCAAGCAGTTATCACTGAAAAAGAACACTATGCTGACCAACATATTGGCAAACAAGAAAATGTTGTGATCGATATGTCTAGTCCCAATATCGCTAAACCATTCTCTATCGGTCACCTGCGCTCAACTGTTATCGGAGATAGCTTATCACATATTTTCCAAAAAATCGGTTATCAAACGGTCAAGGTCAACCATTTAGGAGACTGGGGTAAACAGTTTGGGATGTTGATTGTTGCCTACAAAAAATGGGGAGACGAAGAAGCTGTAAAAGCTCATCCAATCGATGAACTTCTTAAACTCTATGTCCGCATCAACGCTGAGGCTGAAAATGACCCTAGCTTGGATGAAGAAGCACGCGAATGGTTCCGTAAACTTGAAAATGGCGACGAGGAAGCTCTCGCTCTTTGGCAATGGTTCCGTGATGAAAGTTTGGTCGAATTTAACCGCCTTTACAATGAATTGCAAGTCGAATTTGACAGCTACAACGGAGAAGCCTTCTACAACGATAAGATGGATGCAGTTGTAGACATTCTTTCTGAAAAAGGCCTTCTTGTTGAGTCAGAAGGGGCCCAAGTTGTCAATCTTGAAAAATATGGAATTGAACATCCAGCCCTTATCAAAAAATCTGATGGAGCAACTCTCTATATCACTCGTGACTTGGCTGCAGCCCTTTACCGTAAAAACGAATACCAATTTGCTAAATCTATCTACGTCGTTGGTCAAGAGCAATCTGCCCACTTTAAACAACTCAAAGCTGTCTTGCAAGAAATGGGCTACGATTGGAGTGACGACATTACTCACGTTCCTTTTGGTTTGGTTACAAAAGAAGGGAAAAAACTCTCTACCCGTAAAGGGAATGTCATCTTGCTAGAGCCTACAGTTGCAGAGGCTGTTAGCCGTGCCAAAGCCCAAATTGAAGCTAAAAATCCTGAACTTGAAAATAAAGACCAAGTAGCGCATGCTGTTGGGGTTGGAGCCATTAAATTCTATGACCTCAAAACCGACCGTACAAATGGATACGACTTCGACCTAGAAGCTATGGTATCCTTCGAGGGTGAAACTGGACCTTACGTTCAATATGCCTACGCTCGTATCCAATCTATCTTACGCAAAGCAAACTTCAAACCAGAAACAGAGGCTAATTACAGCTTAAATGATGCAGAAAGCTGGGAAATCATTAAACTCATCCAAGATTTCCCACGTATTATCAACCGTGCTGCGGATAACTTTGAACCTTCTATCATTGCTAAATTTGCAATTAGCTTGGCTCAAGCCTTTAACAAGTACTATGCACATACACGTATCCTAGACGAAAATCCTGAACGCGACAGCCGTCTAGCTCTCAGCTACGCAACCGCAGTCGTTCTCAAAGAAGCCCTTCGCTTGCTTGGAGTAGAAGCGCCAGAGAAGATGTAAATCGCCAAATCCTATCAGAGATTTGGCTAGGCGCTTCACTAGTTTTAGGACATAAATATGATCGATTTATGTCCTAAAACGTCGTAATCTTAAGGTTATTGGAACTAAAGTTCCTAATTGTTAGACGCTAGCCGCTTATATGCGGACTAGCTAACTGCTTCACTAGTATTGTAATAGAAATAATATCGATTTCTATTACAATACGTCGTAACTATGTGGCGCATTGCCTAAACGATTTACTAATTCACCTAACCAAATAATATCGATTTGGTTAAGAGACTTATCAAGTTTTGCTGACTTGCTCTACTATTTTAAGTCCACTAAATCGATTTATTCACTACTACTTCTACCATACAGGGAGATTTTCTATGAGCCAATATGCTTATATCCTCGTTGTAATTAGCTTGGTGTTCCTTTTTCTGCTCAATAAGTACGAGAAGGAGAGACTGCAAAGGCTCTACCAAGAACAACTTTTAAAGGATGAAACATTTAGGGCTGATATCAAAGAGAAAATTCACACGACTGAAAATATCAATGATGTCATTGCTTACATCAATAAAACTTATCATCTGGGAATGTTGCTATCAAAAGACATTACAGATCAATTGAAATAAACCGAGCTATTCTTTAAGGAATATCAAAACCGAGACTAAGAGTTTAATACTGAGTCTCGGTTTTTGTGTATTTTTTTAAGTAATAAAGCCACCACTCCCCCAGCAATGCAAGTGCAAAATCCCCTAGAATGTGATAAAATAAAAAGAGAACTCTATCAAGGAGGAAAACATGGAAAAACAAACCGTCGCCGTCTTGGGGCCTGGTTCTTGGGGAACTGCCCTTTCACAAGTCTTAAATGACAATGGACACGAGGTACGTATTTGGGGAAATCTGCCCGAGCAAATCAATGAAATTAATACCTATCATACTAACAAGCACTACTTTAAAGATGTCGTTCTAGACGGAAATATCATTGCCTACACTGACTTAGCAGAGGCATTAAAAGATGTAGATGCGATTTTGTTTGTTGTCCCAACAAAAGTGACACGACTTGTTGCCCAACAAGTTGCAAAAACCTTAGACCATAAGGCTATCATCATGCACGCATCAAAGGGATTAGAGCCTGATAGCCATAAACGATTATCAACTATCCTTGAAGAAGAAATTCCTGAACATCTCCGCAGTGATATTGTCGTTGTTTCAGGACCTAGTCATGCGGAAGAAACCATTGTACGTGACCTGACTTTAATCACTGCTGCTTCTAAAGATTTACAAACAGCTCAATATGTTCAGGAACTCTTTAGTAATCACTACTTTCGACTTTATACCAATACGGATGTTATCGGAGTTGAAACTGCTGGTGCTCTTAAAAATATTATTGCTGTCGGTGCTGGAGCTTTACATGGTTTGGGATTTGGTGACAATGCCAAGGCAGCCATCATCGCTCGAGGCTTGGCAGAAATTACCCGCCTAGGAGTAGCACTTGGGGCCAGTCCATTGACCTATAGTGGCTTATCCGGTGTAGGAGACTTGATCGTAACGGGAACCTCCATCCACTCTCGTAACTGGAGAGCCGGAGATGCTCTTGGTCGTGGAGAATCTCTAGCTGATATCGAAGCCAATATGGGCATGGTGATTGAAGGAATCTCAACAACTCGAGCAGCCTATGAACTAGCGCAAGAACTTGGAGTCTATATGCCAATTACACAAGCCATTTACCAAGTTATTTACCACGGAACCAATATTAAAGATGCCATTTACGACATCATGAACAATGAATTTAAAGCAGAAAATGAGTGGTCTTAACCCTCTAGAGAAAGGATTCTTATGACATCAAAAGTTAGAAAGGCAGTCATCCCTGCCGCTGGACTTGGAACTCGATTTTTACCAGCAACCAAAGCACTTGCTAAAGAGATGTTGCCAATTGTGGACAAACCAACTATCCAATTTATCGTAGAAGAAGCTCTTAAATCAGGTATTGAAGATATTCTGGTTGTCACTGGTAAATCAAAACGTTCTATTGAAGACCACTTTGACTCAAACTTTGAGCTTGAGTACAACCTCAAAGAAAAAGGCAAACATGACTTGTTAAAATTGGTAGACGAAACAACTGGCATTCGCCTTCACTTTATCCGTCAAAGCCATCCTCGTGGGCTTGGAGATGCTGTCTTACAAGCCAAAGCTTTTGTAGGGAATGAGCCCTTCGTTGTCATGCTTGGTGATGACCTAATGGATATTACAGATGACCATGCTGTCCCTTTGACAAAACAATTGATGAACGATTACGAGACGACTCACGCATCAACAATTGCTGTTATGCCTGTCCCTCATGCAGACGTTTCAGCATATGGAGTTATAGCTCCTCAGGGTGAAGGGATTAATGGTCTCTACAGTGTCGAAACCTTCGTTGAAAAACCAGCTCCAGAAGATGCTCCAAGTGATTTGGCAATCATCGGACGCTATCTGCTCACACCAGAAATTTTTGATATCCTCGAAAATCAAGCTCCTGGCGCTGGAAATGAAATCCAACTTACCGACGCTATTGATACGCTTAATAAAACACAACGTGTTTTCGCCCGCGAATTTACAGGAGCTCGTTACGACGTTGGGGATAAGTTTGGCTTTATGAAAACATCTATTGACTATGCCCTCAAGCACCCACAAGTCAAAGATGACTTGAAAGATTACCTCATCCAACTAGGAAAAGAATTAGCTGAGAAGGAATAAAATAAAAAAGATAAGGTTCAAAAATGCCTTATCTTTTTTCATTACACAACTATTATTATAAGCTCTCACAACCCCATTCCCCTGTAGAGAAGCAAGACTGCGAGTCCTACAAACAAGACTACCGCTCCTAACCTCTGGCTGGTACTATACATCCGTCTTTCTCCTCGAACTGGAAAGATAATTGCTAGAAATGCTCCACCAACTGCACCACCGATATGGCCTGCTAGGCTGATTCCTGGAATCAGAACACTTCCAATAATGTTAACCACAAAAAGTGTCAGATAAGATTGCCCTAGCTGTTGGATATAAGGATTACGCGTTGCATAGCGGAGAATGATAATCGCAGCAAATAGCCCATAGAGAGAAGTAGAAGCTCCTGCTGCTAAGGATTTTGGACTAAATACAAAAACAAAGATATTACCCATCATTCCTGATAAAAGATAGAGAAAGAAAAACTTCTTGGATCCGAAAATTTCCTCTACTTGCCTACCAAGATAATAAAGGGAAAGCATATTAACAATGAAATGCTCCCAACCAATATGAACAAAAATGGCAGAAAAGAGACGCCAAATTTGCTCAGGAAAGAGGCGAATAGCTGGCCCATACATGGCTCCAAATCGAAATAATGTATCCGCCCTGTCAAAGTTTCCTCCTGTAGTCACCAACATTAGTAAAAACACCAAGGCCGTCACTAAGAGGAAGAAACTCGTCACAGGGTAACGTCTATCAAAGATTTCCTTCATCAATCAGAACCTCCTGAACAGGAATATCATGGTTTTCAGGGATAAAGTCCTGAATTTGACAAGGATATATCGTACTCAAAGTATGACCAGAAAAATGTTTCAGATAGCGATCATAATAACCTCCACCGTATCCTATCCGATATCCTTTCGTCGTAAAAACCAAGCCCGGAACATGAATCAAATCAATCTGAGAGGCATCCACCACTTCCAAATCTCCCTGTGGTTCCAGTAAGCCAAAGGAAGTTTTTACCAACTGTTGCGGATCATAGACTACAAAGTTCATGCGTCCCTTGGGATAAGTTTTGGGTATCAGAACCTTCTTGCCGTCCTTCAGCGCCTGCTCAATCAGTTCCTGCGTTTGAAACTCATGAGGAAAAGAGAGGTAGGTTGCGATGATCTTAGCTTCTTGGTAAAAGGGGTGTTGTAAAAGTCTTTCGGTTAAAGTTTGATCTATAAACTGTTTTTGCTCTAGAGGTAAAGCCTTCATTTCTTGCAATACTTGCTTCCGTAATTCCGATTTCATAGACACCACCTCTACTCTGCTGCTTTCTTTTTCAGGAAACTAGAGACCGCGTCCACCCCAATAGCTAAGGCTTCTTCCTTAGGATTCATCTGAGGGTGATGAAGGGCATAGGGACTACCTACACCAAGCCAGAACATAACGCCATCAACCTTTGAAAGGAGATAACCAAAGTCCTCACCTGTCATAGCAGGTTCAATATCAATCAGCTCGATTCCGTCTTTTTTTTCAAAGAAGTCCATCAGTTCACGCGCCAAGGCTGGATGGTTCTCAACAGGCAGGTAACCACCTTGTTTGAGTTCCACTTCGACTTCCATATCGAAGGCAGCTGCAACTCCTTCTGCAACTGTTTTGACCCGCTTTTGTACCAAGAGACTCATATCCTGTGTCAAAGCCCGAATAGTTCCATGTAAAAAGGCTGTGTCTGTGATGACATTGTTTGTTGTTCCGGCTTGGAAAAGACCAAAGGTCACCACTGCTCCCTCGATTGGGTTGACATTGCGGCTGACAACTGACTGCACCTGGGTCACAAAGTAACTAGCCGCCACCAAGGCGTCATTGGCTTCATGAGGAAAGGCTGCGTGTCCTCCTTTGCCTTTGAAACGGATTTTCACCTC
Source organism: Streptococcus mitis (assembly GCF_901542415.1). Taxonomy (NCBI): domain Bacteria; kingdom Bacillati; phylum Bacillota; class Bacilli; order Lactobacillales; family Streptococcaceae; genus Streptococcus; species Streptococcus mitis. Next base: position 1,369,996 of record NZ_CABEHV010000004.1, read on the forward strand.
GCAAGTACCTGCAAAGAGTGTATGAGTATTGGTCGCAATCTGACCAACCTTCAAATCTGGTCGAACATGAAGGCCATAAAACTGGTCTGGTAACCAGTCTCCAAAAGCGCCATCCTCATACATGAGCATGCCACCAGCTTCATTTTCTTCAGCAGGTTGAAACAGAAAGAGCAGATTGTTCTTTGGTTGCTCCTCAAGTGCTCGCTCAAGACAGCCCAAGGCAATAGTCATGTGGAAATCATGTCCACAGGCGTGCATGCGACCTTGGTGCTGAGAAGCAAAAGGAAGTCCTGTTTGTTCGACAATAGGCAGGCCATCAATATCTGTTCTCCAACCAATGGTACGCTCTGGCTGACTTCCCTGCAAATAGACCAAAATACCTGTCCGCCAAGTACGAACTTGAACAAACTCCTTGCCCGCAGTCAATTTCTCAATCACATCCAACAGATAAGCTTGAGTCTTGAACTCCTCCAAGCCAATCTCTGGAATCTGGTGCAAATCTCGTCTAGTCTGAATCAAATCTAACATCTATCTATCCTCCGATATAGCAGAAAGAGGCTGGAAGAAGGGTTCCGCCTCTTTATTACTTTTACAATTATAAGGTACGAAGCGCATCCTCTAGCGCTGTTTTTTGTTGGGTTTGGGCATCAATCTCTTTAATGATACGAGCTGGAACACCTGCTACCACCACGTTTTCTGGGACATCTTGGGTAACAATAGCTCCTGCTGCGACAACTGAACCACTACCGATTTGGACCCCTTCGATAACCACTGCATTGGCACCGATGAGAACATTATCTCCAACACGGACTGGTTCTGCGCTAGCTGGCTCAATCACACCTGCAAGAACGGCACCTGCACCAACGTGGCTGTTTTTCCCCACGATAGCACGGCCACCAAGGATAGCACCCATGTCAATCATGGTTCCTGCACCAATTTCAGCACCGATATTGATAACCGCTCCCATCATGATAACAGCATTGTCACCAATTTCAACCTGATCACGGATAATAGCACCCGGCTCAATACGAGCATTGATAGCACGTTTATCTAGCAAAGGAACTGCAGAATTACGAGCGTCTTGCTCAACAACATAGTCTTGGTTTTCTACCAAACCATCGAGAAGCGGAGCCACATCTTTCCAGTCTCCAAATAGGACATTCCCTAGTTTGACAACAGAGCTTGGTACAGCAGTTGCGAGTTGTCCCTCAAAGGTTACTTTCACACTGGTTTTCTTTTCAGCATTGGCGATAAATTGGATAATTTCTTGAGCGTTCATTTTTGTAGCAGTCATAGGCGCCTCCTAGTTCATTTTAATGATACCTATTCTACCAAAAAAGGCCTCAAATTTGAAGCCTTTTTGTTTGTTTTTAGGTATGATTTTTAGGGATGTGAGATAAAACGTGCTGTCGGTAAAAGCAAGCCCCTACCGATACAACCTAAAAACACTCTTCACAACTATCTCCCCGTGTTTTATTGACTATTCTAGTATAGCACACTTTTAGAATTAAGAAAAGACTTTTTATTTACTTTCTTTCGCTTCTTCTATCGATAGGAAAATCATGGGTAAAATAATCAGAGCCATAGCTAGAAGGAGGGACCAATCCACTACCAAGCCTAAAAATAAAACACTCAAAAGGGCAGAAGAGAGAGGTTCACTGGCACTAATAACAGAAACCACCAAGGGAGAAACCAAGGACACAGCCTTCATGGAAATGAAAAAGGCAAAAGCCGTCCCAAAGAAAGCGATAATGAGGCAAATCAAGATACTCCAAATATCCGGAGTAAAGGAAAGCTGATAAACCGGCGAGAGGACATTGCTAAATAAACCTGCCAAAATCATCCCCCACCCAACCGTGGGTACAAAACCATAGCGCTTCGCAAAAGGTTGAGGCAAGATAACATTAAACATGACCCCCATGGCACTCAGCAAACCCGTCACAAGCGCTAGTGGTGTCATAGATAATTGAGAGAGATCTCCCTTTGTCGCCATCAGGCAAACACCCAACATGGCAATCAAAACATAGAAAATAGCACTTTTGGACGCTCGTTTTTTATAAATTAAGCGATTGTAAAAGAGGATAAAGACTGGACTAATAAACTGTAAAATAGTTGCTGTCGCTGCATTTGAGTATTCTACACAGAGATAGAAAAAATACTGAACTGAAAAAATCCCCAAAATAGCATAGGCTAAAAAGGGTAGGTAATTTTTCTTATCTCGCCAGATATCTAACACTTGCAATTTTAATTGCATCGCAGACCAAATGAGCACAAGACTCCCTGCTAGTGTCAAACGCATAGAGGTAATCCAGCCCGAAGACACCTGGTAATGAGTAAAGAAATATTCTCCTAAAATTCCACAGATTCCCCATATTAAGCCGGATAGGAGCGAATAAATGGTTCCTTTAACAATCTTTTTCTGATACTGATTCATACCTTTATTGTAACACGAAAGGAAAAAAGAAAAAAGTGGCAATCAATGCCACTTTCCTATCTTCTACTATTTGATTGTGTTGATGATGAACTTGATGTACTGCTAGAACTACTACTTGAGCTACTACTTGAACTTGGTGTAGATGAGAAACTACCAATAATACTTGACCAAGCATTTTGGTAATCTGCTTCACTTCCTCCAATAGCAAAGTGATAGCTTGTTGTAGGAGCTCCCGCCTTATTAGCCCAATAGCTCGTTACAGTAGAACCTGAAAGATCAACTGTTTTTCCATTAACGGATACTTTGCCTGGCTTCTGTCCTGTAGATCTGAGGACCTGAGATTGGGTCACACTAGAATCAAGATTAAAGCGTTCATTGCCCCAAACACCAGACTCAGCCTGTTGGATAGCATTGACCAAGTAAGCCATATATTTGGCATTTCGATAATGCCCAGCCCCCTTAGCCATCGGGCGGTTGTCATCATGCCCTAGCCAACCACCTAGAGTCAATCTTGGTGTTGACAGCATGAGCCACATGTTTTCATCTTCATTGGTTGTACCAGTCTTACCAATCCAGTCTGCACGAGCTAAGCTTGAATTGATAGAAGCCAAATCCGTTTGGAAACTTGAAGTGATTCGAGATGAAATCACCTCACGAAGCAAACTCTGCATAATTGTTGCCGTTGCCTTCGAGTACACTTGAACTGGTTTGTCTTGGAATTCATAGATTACTCTACCGTCAGGTGATTCAATCTTAGAAATCACATGTTTCTGATGATAAACACCGTTATTAGCAATTGTTTGATAACCATTGGTATGCTGGGCAACTGTGACTTCAATCCCACCACCCATAGGCAGACTTTCGATACCGTACTCCGGAATCTCGTAACCCATTTTCTCCATGTAGCCCTTGACATCAACACCCTTCTCACGAAGCATACGATAGGTCCAATAGGCTGGGATATTCCATGAATAGTTCAAGGCTTCACCCAAAGTCATCATGCCCGTACCTGGACTATTTACATACATGATAGGATTTCCATTAGAGAATTTTGTCGGATAATTGGACAAGATACTAGCGCTTCCCATCAAACCTTGGTCAATGGCAATACCGTAGGCCAGCAAAGGCTTAGTTGTAGAGGCTGGCGAACGCTTGGTATCAAAGGCGTGATTGTTTTGGTTTGTCTGGTAATTACGACCACCAACGAAGCCTAGAACAGCCCCCGTTTTATTGTCCATCAAAACATTCCCTACTTCAGGCTGCCCAGTCGAATCATCTACCAAACGACCATAGTTAGCAACAGCATTTTGCATGGCGTTATGGATTTTTTTATTGATTGTTGTCGTGATTTTATAGCCACCGTTACTTAGTTCCTGCTCAGCTCGCTCATGATAGGCCTTTTGAACCGCTTCCTTTTTCAACTCCTGACTAGAGACATTGTCCTGTTGAACTAAATAATCATACATACGGTCTGTCGCTTCAGCCATAGCCGTAAAGTAAAGGTAATCTCTTGAAACAGCATTAACAGTTCCCGATGGCAAGAAGTCTTGTTTTATATTATAATCCTTGTACTGGTCGTATTCTTCCTGAGTCAAAGCACCCGTACGATACATGTTATAGAGAACTCCCTTGGCCCGCTTCAAACCAAGTTCTAAGTCTTCATCACTCTTTAACTCTCCAGTATTTTCATAAGGGGAATAAGTAATCGGACTCTGTGGCAAACCTGCTAGGAAAGCGGCTTGAGGAATACTCAACTTGTTGGCATCGATACCGAAAATTCCTTCAGCAGCTTGCTGGGCACCTGCAATATTCTGTCCTTTATGATTCCGACCAAAGGGAGCAACATTGAGATAAGTAGTCAAGATTTCATCCTTACTCATGCTGCGTTCCAAGGCAAGGGCATCAACAATTTCTGTAGCCTTACGAGCCAAGGTCGGAGCATCTCCGACCACTTGTTGCTTGATTAACTGTTGGGTCAAGGTCGAGCCCCCGCTAGATGAGCCCAAACCTGCAAAGGTTCCCAAAGTCGCCCGAATCACAGCTTTTGGCACAACCCCTTTATGTTCAAGAAAATGTTCGTCCTCAGTTGCAACGATAGCCTTTTTGAGATTCTCTGATATTTCCTCAGATGAAACAGAAGTTCGCAGTAGGTCACTCTCGATAGAAGCAATGACACTCCCATCTGCATAAACAATTTCTGAGATGGAAGAAATATTTTTAACCTGCTTGACCAAGTCCTCCGATTGGGGAACCTTAGCCTTGTCAAACAAAGCAACTCCATAACCAAGAGCTACACCAGCACCAAAAAGTCCACCGATAAAGCCTAGAATAAAGAGAGTATTCAAAATTCCCTTAATAGCAACTAAAATGCTACCTAGGATAGCCAGAACTTTCCCACTTGTCCCATCCGACTGCTTCTCTTCTGAGACTTTCTCTGATTTTCTATGATTTATTTTTGATTTTACTAGCTGGAAAAATTCCAGCATTTTTCGTTTTAATTCATTTAATTGATTTTGCATGGATTTCCTCACTCTATCTATTGTACCATAAAAGGTAAACTTTCAATAAAATGGTAAATTCGCAAACTAAGTTCCACCGCTAGTAGAAGTGGAAGTTAGTCTGATAAAAATCCTAAAAACCAGTGGAAATCCGTGTCAGGGTAAGTTCCACTGGTTTTACTAATGCTTGATTTCATCGCTTTTGTAACCAAAAGGAATCGAAAAAAAGAGCGCACAAAATCCCCTCATCTGAAAGCGTTTCAGATTAAGTTCCGCTATGGTGGAAGTTAGTGTGAGACGTTTGAATGCGGTTAAAGGTTAGTTTTTAGAACTTATGTTGGAGTAATTTCGAAGACTGACAGACGTCTTCTGCAGGTATTTTAGAAATACCTAGAAGCTTAGGAATCTCTTCTCCATAGGTAAAGGCAAAGAGCTCATAGGCTGACTTTCCATTCAAAGCAGCACGTTTGACACTGTTGACATGAGAGCAGACGAGATTGATGTCCTCTTGAGTTAAGTTGTCAAAAGCAGTTCCCTTAGGTAGAATGTCTCGAATCAGTGTGTGGTTTTTCTCAATTCTCCCTTTCTGGTCAGAGCGATTAGGGTCACAAAAGAAGAGTTTACTCTCTCCTCGCACATCCATTTCGATATCATCAACCCTGGCAAACTCTCCACCATTATCGGTAAGAATGACAGGAAAGAGTTGGAAGAAATCTTTATCAGCTTCATGAAGAGTGTTCTTGATGGTATAGAGGTGTTTGGTAACCTCAAGGGCAGTTTTATTATCCAGAAGCCTAGCGAAGATAAAGTTACAGAAAGACAGGTTGAAGGTAAGTAGGACTTTACCTCCCATCCTCCCCAGAACTGTGTCCATTTCCAGCCAAGAGTCTAGTTGATTAAGGACTAAATAGTTTTGGAAATCCTCATAGGAACGGCCTTTTTTAGCTTCTTTAGGGATGGAAGGTAGTTTCCTTTTCCGTCTTTCTTTGAATTTAACGGCTCTGGCTAGGTCAATATGAGCGATAGATAGGTATCCTTTTCGGATGTGTCGATAGACGGTTGAGGAACTGACATCAAGGTTATGAGTTTTGAGGATATGATAGATGTGTTGTCCCTTTTTAACACCATCAGAAATGACTTTGTCCATGTCCCAGAAGGCCTTGGAATTAAGGGGAGTTCCTTCACGAGCTTCGACAAGAGTTTGTTCGTACTGTTTTTGAGCTTGTTTAGCAAGGTAGAAGATTTTTTTAAATCCACAATTTTGTCTTCTTTTAGGGCATCCATTACAGACAAAGGGAGCCTTATCGAGTAAAGGGCAAGGAAGGTTATCGCATGTAGACTCTCGGACTTGTCTGTTTCGTTTGACTTCTTTGGAAACAGTAGTTGGGTCTTTTAGAATGGATTGTCCGATAGCTTTGAAGGTTTCACCGCGCTCTAAGCCTAATTGGATATCATTACGGTCTGAAAGGGTAAGGTGTTTATGTTTTGTCATAGTAGACCTCATTTCTAACTCAAACGTCTCACACTTAATTCCACCATAAAAATCCGTTTTAGACTAATTTCCACTTTGGTTGGGCAAGTGGAAGTTACTTTGAGAAATTAGCCTTTCAATAAAATAGCCACTTTCTTCCTTATTCTACTAGGCTATTGCCCAAGTTTGTGATACAATAGGTAGAAACAATATTTTTAAAAAGGAGAAAAGACACATGCACATTTTTGATGAGCTAAAAGAGCGTGGTTTGATTTTTCAAACGACTGATGAAGAAGCTTTGCGTAAAGCCCTAGAAGAAGGTCAAGTTTCTTATTATACTGGCTACGATCCAACTGCTGACAGCCTTCACCTAGGCCACCTTGTCGCAATCTTGACAAGTCGTCGCTTGCAGCTAGCAGGTCACAAACCTTATGCGCTCGTTGGCGGTGCTACAGGTCTCATTGGAGATCCGTCCTTCAAAGATGCTGAACGTAGTCTCCAAACAAAAGACACAGTAGATGGCTGGGTCAAGTCTATCCAAGGACAACTTTCTCGTTTTCTTGACTTTGAAAATGGTGAAAACAAGGCTGTCATGGTCAACAACTACGACTGGTTTGGCAGCATCAGCTTCATTGACTTCCTCCGTGATATCGGAAAATACTTCACTGTCAACTACATGATGAGCAAGGAGTCTGTGAAAAAACGGATCGAAACAGGAATTTCATACACTGAGTTTGCTTACCAAATCATGCAAGGTTACGACTTCTTCGTTCTTAACCAAGATCACAACGTAACACTACAAATCGGTGGTTCTGACCAGTGGGGAAATATGACAGCTGGTACTGAGTTGCTTCGTCGTAAGGCTGACAAGACTGGCCACGTTATCACTGTTCCATTGATCACCGATGCAACTGGTAAGAAATTTGGTAAATCAGAAGGAAACGCAGTCTGGCTCAATCCTGAAAAGACTTCTCCATACGAAATGTACCAATTCTGGATGAACGTTATGGACGCTGACGCTGTTCGCTTCTTGAAAATCTTTACTTTCTTGTCACTTGATGAGATTGAAGACATCCGTAAACAATTTGAAGCGGCTCCACACGAACGCTTGGCTCAAAAAGTCTTGGCTCGTGAAGTCGTTACACTTGTTCACGGCGAAGAAGCTTACAAAGAAGCCCTCAACATCACTGAGCAACTCTTTGCAGGAAACATCAAAAACCTTTCTGTTAAAGAGCTTAAACAAGGACTTCGTGGAGTGCCAAACTACCAAGTTCAAGCAGATGAAAATCACAATATCGTGGAACTGCTCGTCTCATCTGGTGTGGTTAACTCAAAACGTCAAGCCCGTGAAGACGTCCAAAACGGAGCTATCTACGTAAATGGCGACCGTATCCAAGACCTTGACTATGTCTTAAGTGACGCAGATAAGCTTGAGAACGAACTGACTGTTATCCGTCGCGGTAAGAAAAAATACTTTGTATTGACTTACTAAACTATTCAATATTTATCTATAAACAAAGGAGTTAACCTCGAGAAAGGTAACTCCTTTTTGCTGTTAATAACTCTCATCTATCTATTTTTAATAGACAGGCTACGCAGTACAATGCGCAAGGTTGTTAGATTATGTAAGATAGAGAGATTTGAAGGACTGAGCCAATTAAACAAGCCAAAGCCAATCAAACTACTATTTACGACAACGGTATCTTGAATATTCTTCTTGATGAGTGTTTGCAAAGATGATGATAGCGAATCCAACTCTTGGAAGAAATCCAAACGATTATCTAACAATAAGATATCACTCATCTGCTTAGAAATATCTGCACTCTCATTCATCACCACACCGATATCTGATAGGGTTAGAGCAGCTGAGTCATTCAAGCCATCTCCAACCATCAAAATAGTGTGACCTGCTTTCTGCAGTTCCTCTACTAACTCAAATTTTCCATCAGGTTTCAAGTCTGTATAGACCTGATCAAAGGGCAAATCTTTGACTAATTCCTCTGTTCTAACCAGGGTGTCCCCTGTTGCCAGAATCAATTTTTTCCCTTGTGCCTTAAGTTTCTCCAAGGCTGCTTTTGCTTCTTTTCTCAAAGGAGTATGAATGCAGAACATTCCAATCAATTCATTCTGATAAGCCAAGAATAAGAGATTGTAGTGACTCTTGTACTCTTCAATTAAAGCATTTTGTTCTGAACTGATATGAATCTGCTCATCCTGCATCAAGACATAATTCCCAATAAGAACTGGTTGGCCGTCTATATGAGATTTGATCCCCTTGCTTGCGATATATTGGAGTTTCCCATGCATTTCCTCATGTTCAATCCCCTCTATCTCAGCTTGCTTGACGATAGCATTAGCAATAGGATGATAAATGTGTTCCTCAAGACAGGCACTGATTCTGAGAATATCTTCCTCACTATAGTCCCCAAAAGGTAACACCTTTTCAACTATAGGATAACTAGTTGTGATTGTTCCCGTCTTATCAAACAAGAAAGTATCAACTTCCAGGTATTTCTCCAGAACATCCCCATCCTTAATCACCATTTCACGGTTCAACCCCTCCTTGATAGCTGTCAAATAAGCTACAGGAGTAGAGATTTTCAAAGCGCAGGAGAAATCGACCAATAGGAAAGAGATAGCCTTAGAAAAAGAACCTGTTAATAGGTAAGTCAGCCCAGCTCCCAAGAAATTATATTTGACGACCTTGTCCGCCATTTTGATGAAATAGCGTTGTTTCGTTTTCTTGTTTTCTTCAGATTTCTTCATTAACTCAATCAGTTGTAAAATCCGGCTGTTCATCTGATTATCGGTTACACGAATGCGTAACTCTCCAGTTTCTAATACTGTATTTGCACAAACCAAATCAGACTCTCTTTTTTCAACTGGAAAACTCTCTCCCGTCAAGGAACTTTCATTGACCATACCTAAACCTGAAACTACTTGTCCATCAAACAGAATTTCATTTCCTTGAGATAGGACCAAGACATCTCCTATTTGAACATCAGAACTCTTGATACTAACAACCGTATCGCCCTGTACTAGGAATACATCGCTCTCTTTTGCAAGAAGGCTTTGTTCTAAATCTGTTGCAGTTTTTTTCAAGGACCACTGATCTAAATGATTCCCCAAATCAAGCATAAACATGATATTGCTAGCTGTCTTGGATTGGTTCATAAACAAGGACAATAAAATCGCCGAGCAGTCCAAGACCTCCATCGTTAGTTCCTTACGCGCTAGTGTTTGATAGGCTTCTCTAATATAGGCAAAAGCCTGATAACAAGTCCATAGATAGCGAATAGGATACGGCACAAAACTACGAAAAAGTATACGCTTAATCGCTGCACCTGAAACAATAGAATAAGCACTCTCTTCTCTACGAATGGGAAGAGTCATCAACTCAGAAACTTTCCCTTTATCAATTCTTTTTAAAAAGGCTTCTGCATTATCTAATACAGAAAAGCCTTCTTTTATGCGTAGAGTAAAGTGCTGTTGATCCATGTAAAACTGGATAGACTCAATCCCCTTTTCATCTCTCGCCAAGGAACGAAGATAGTCTTGAATATCCAAGGTGAGTGAAAAAGAAGATGATAGTCGGATATGTTGGTATCCTCTATGTAGCACTTTAAAAGACATATTATTCCCCTATAAGGCTATCTAATTGCTCTTCTTTTTTCTCTTGCTCGTACAAATATTTGGCATCTTGCAAGACATCGTCTCCATGTTGTTTCACAACAGAAACAGATGCATCTAGCCCGTCTTTCAACTTGTAAGCCTTAGCCAAAGCTTTAGAATAACCTTTTTTAGCTTCCTTACTTGCCAAGATTTTCAAACCAAGGGTACCAAATGCGACACCACCCAAAAAGAGTGATGATTTTTTCGCAACTTTTGCAACGGTTAGTACTTCTTTTAACATACTTATTTCCTCCTTATCATTATTATATAGCAATTTAGATATAAAAGCAATTTCATTCTATAAATTGGAGAATTAGTTTTATTTCTACTGAATCTCCCATCTACTTATTCCTAAGGTTGCTTTCATTTGCCTCTTTTGATACACTTAAACTATGAATACAAATCTCAAACCCAAACTTCAGCGTTTTGCTTCTGCTACTGCCTTTGCCTGTCCTATCTGCCAAGAAAAGCTGACTCTGGTTGAGAGCAGTCTCAAATGTAGCAATCGCCATTCTTTTGACTTGGCTAAATTCGGCTATGTCAATCTAGCTCCTCAAATCAAGCAATCTACCAACTACGATAAGGAAAATTTTCAAAACCGCCAACAAATCCTAGAGGCTGGATTTTATCAGGCTATCTTAGAGGCTGTATCTGACTTGCTAGCCAGTTCAGAAACTAGCACCACAGTCTTAGATATCGGCTGTGGCGAAGGATTCTATTCTCGCAAACTCCAAGAAAGGCATCCTGACAAAACCTTCTATGCTTTTGATATTTCCAAAGATTCCGTCCAAATCGCTGCCAAGAGCGAACCCAACTGGGCAGTCAATTGGTTCGTTGGTGACTTAGCTCGTCTTCCTATAAAAGACGCTAGCATGGATATCCTGCTTGATATCTTCTCACCTGCCAACTATGGAGAATTTCATCGCGTTTTATCCAAAGACGGTATCTTGATAAAGGTTATCCCAACTGAAAATCACCTCAAGGAAATCCGTCAGAAGGTACAAGACCAGCTAACAAACAAGGATTATTCTAACCAAGATATCAAAAATCATTTCCAAGAACACTTTACCATCCTATCTAGTCAAACTGCCTCTCTGACTAAAACTATCACAGCAGAGCAGCTCAAAGCCCTACTCAGCATGACGCCCCTACTCTTTCACATCGACCAGACTAAGATTGACTGGAGCCAACTGACAGAGATTACCATTGAAGCAGAGATTCTGGTCGGGAAAGCATTCTAAACTAGACTTTGCAAAAGTAGAAAACTTACTAAGAATCTTCAATATTACGAAAACGCATAAGAACAGGTACTCAAAAACCTTAATCTTATGCGTTTTGTTATAGTTTCCATACATATTAAGTGGAAATATTGGAAACCAGTTCTTTTAATAACCATTGAATACCATATAGTACATTTACCCCAAATATGATATAGGCCGTATAAATCAAGTATTTCGATTTCTCCCGTCTCAAAGAATAGATCTTGTACAAGATAAACAAATTTAAAATAATAAATAATAGAGACAAAATCTTCCTCCAAAAATCAATCCTAAAGGTACACAGCTAAGCATAGCCCTAAACTTTATTTTCGATTCGAGATAACAAACTTATCAATAAATAGCAATTGATATAAGGCAAGTACAAATCCCCAGAAACTCCCTCGAAGCGAGATTTCTTGATGATTGAGAGGAAACAAATCATGGTTACCTATATAGAGGCAGATCAAAATAACAAATAAAATCCAAAATAAATCAGTCCATCTATATTTTGAAAAATATTTTTTCAACATAATAACACCTTCTTTCTTTACTACAATAACATTATATGATAAAATGTAAGCGAATACAAATAAAAAGAAATTGCCTTATTCAATTAATATTTTTATAAGAAAGTAGATGATTCCAATGTGCAAACTATAATTATCAACTCTTAATATCCAACTTAGTTATGAAAGAATGGTAGGTGATTGTCATGAAAAAACACCAATTACTCTATTATTTAGTTGTTTAGCATTATTTTGTTTACCTATTTCTGTAAATGCCGACACTAATAATAATCTTGTCATAAAATTCAATGAACTAACATTTACTGTTGAGGATTATAATATCCCTAATCCAGAAGTAGTATATTCAAAATCAGGATTCAACGAAGTTGCAACTGTTATTGATATTGATACTGGAAAGGTTGTTGAAACTATCGAACTTATCCCAGATCTTTCTCGCGCTACAGTTACTTCACATACATTAAAAAGAAGTGCAACATTTGCTAGAACTACAGTTCAATTAAGCGTAAATATTGAGCTATATAATGAGGGTTCTTTCCGTCAGATTAACTCAGTTCAAGATTATTACTTAGGAATAACAAATTCTATTACAAACACATCTATTGAAGACAAAACTGTTAATGTTTGGTCTACAAATGGATACCCTACAACAAAAATTAAGTATGCTTATAATGGCACTTTAACAGCAGTTATAGAAACTAGTGATTCAGCTCAAGTTAAAGCAGAGTTGTTAGGAGCTGGATTTACATTTGGAGGTAGTATGGCAGGCAAATCTTATTATAGAGTCCCATTTAATCAAAACGGAACTATTAGTCTATACTAACTTAGGAGATAATCGATATTATGAATGAAAAAAAACGTACATATTTTATTTGTGCAAGTATTATTATTTCATCTATAATTTTAGGACTCTTTATTTATAAAGGAATTTATGACGGATTTGACGTTTTGGGTCAATTTATAAACGATGGCCTCAGGGTAATTAGTACTAATATTAGTAATATTGGTAGTAGTAGTATTAGGTAGTTAATAGCAATAGAATTCAAATAAAAAACGGTAATTTAGTGAATGCTGATTGCCGTTTTTTCCATAAGTGAGACGTTGTGATATAATATCTAAAAAGCAGTGGTAGATATGTTAGCAGAAAACAATGAACTAGAATACTTGTTGAATGTTAAAGATATTTGGGAGGATGAAGAAGATAACCAAGTATCTATCAATGCATATTGGAATTGGCTTGGCCCAATCTATCTATGATGTTATAAAAAAGAGGACTCTCTTTCTTTTTTTATTTATCTTACGATAACTAGTATACTGTCATCAATAAAAAAAAAACAAGACATAAATGTCAGTAGACATTTATGTCTTGTTTTTAAATTGAAATTACGGAAAATCCTTATTTTTTTCCTCTATCACTCTATCTCTAAATGATTTATCATTTAATAGTTCCGCACCATTTATTGCTTTATTATAGTAGTCTAAAGCAAAATCTTGTATTTCATCTATTATTTCTCGTACAGCACTTAGCGTTTGGGGCATTAAATCATAATATTCAATATTAAAGTGATATAAAACAATTGATACAATAACCCTTTGAATCAAATGAATATTGTTGGCATCAGAGAAATTATTTTGCTCCAAGATGTTAGCATAGATATTTTCAAATACATTATCAATTGCCTTAGCATTCAAAGTACATTTTAAGAAATACAAGTGTAAAATTAATAAATCATTAGTATCATAATTTGTTTTTAAAAGTAATTGCTCAAAATACTCCTCAATCAAGCCCTCTCCAAATTCTAATTTGACATTCAAACAACCACTTGTATACGTTTCCATTTTAACACACTTTCCTACAATTTTCAGAAAAAATAATTATAACGAATAGTTTTAAGTCACTACCCTATATAAGTGACCCATTTAAATATAGTATCTGAGATCTATTTCTACTCAAGCATTCAAAAAAGCGAATTTCAACCGAAACTCGCTTTTTTACAAGATGTATTAGTATAAATTTGTATCTTAGTCTAAGTGCCAGATATCTTCGTTGTACTGAGCGATTGTACGGTCAGATGAGAAGAATCCTGCTTTAGAGATGTTAACAATGACTTTATCCAACCATGCGTCACGGTCTTCGTAGTCAGCCAACATTTGTTCTTTAACCTTGATGTAGTCTTCCAAGTCAAGAAGAGTCATGAACCAGTCTTTGTTGATCAATTCATTGTAAAGACGTTCCAAGCGCTCTTTGTTTCCAGCTGCAAGAACTGCATCGCTAACGATGAAGTCAACCAATGGTTTGATAGCTTCACGAGCGTAGAATTCGCTTGATTTGTAAGCTGCTTTTGCGTAAAGGTCGATAACAGTTTCTGAATCTTCACCAAAGATATAGATGTTTTCGTCACCAACCAACTCAGCGATTTCCACGTTAGCACCATCCATAGTACCAAGAGTCAAAGCTCCGTTCAACATGAATTTCATGTTACCAGTACCTGAAGCTTCTTTAGAAGCAAGTGAGATTTGCTCTGAGATATCACATGCTGGGATAAGGAAGCTTGCTGCAGTAACGTTGTAGTTTTCAACCATAACTACTTGCAAGTGTGGAGCTACTGCTGGATCGTTAGCAATAACTTCTGACATGCAAAGGATCAAGTGGATGATGTCTTGAGCGATTGTGTAGGCTGGGGCTGCTTTACCACCAAAGAAGATTGTGATTGGGCGAGCAGGGATGTTACCAGCTTTGATGTCAAGGTATTTGTGGATCACGTACAAAGCGTTCATTTGTTGGCGTTTGTACTCGTGAAGACGTTTGATTTGGATATCAAAGATAGAGTTTGTATTGATTTCCACACCTTGGTGTTCTTTCAAGTGACGTGCCAATTTACGTTTGTTGTGAGCCTTGATGCTTTCCAATTTTTCTTTGACAGCTGCTTTGTCTTCATAAGACAAGAGTTTCTCAAGCTCATCTGCTTCATGGTGCCAACCTTCTCCAATAATCTCATCCAAGTAGTGAGACAATCTTGGGTTGGCATGCATGAGCCAACGACGGAATGTAATACCGTTTGTTTTGTTGTTGAATTTTTCTGGGTAAAGGTCGTAGAAGGCTTTCAACTCAGAGTTCTTCAAGATTTCAGTGTGGAGTGCCGCTACCCCGTTAACGCTGTATCCGTAGTGGATATCCATGTGGGCCATGTGAACACGTCCACTCTCGTCGATAATTTGAACAGCTGGATCTTTGTATTCCGCTTTCACACGACGATCCAATTCTTCGATGATTGGTACCAAGTGAGGAACCACTTCTTGCAAGAATTCAAGAGGCCATTTTTCAAGGGCTTCAGCAAGGATTGTGTGGTTAGTGTAGGCAGTCATGCTACGAACGATTGAGATTGCTTCGTCAAGCTCGATACCACGTGCGGTCAAAAGACGAATCAATTCAGGGATAACCATTGATGGGTGAGTATCGTTGATTTGTACAACTGCGTAGTCAGCAAGGTCATGCAAGTTGCTTCCTTTTTCGATTGCTTCGTCGATGATCAATTGCGCACCATTTGAAACCATGAAGTATTGTTGGAAAATACGGAGCAATTCACCTTGACGATCACTATCATCTGGGTAAAGGAAGAGAGTCAAGTTGCGAGCGATATCTGTCTTGTCAAAGTTGATACCATCTTTAATGATAGAAGAATCAACTGAATCCAAGTCAAACAAACGCAAGCGGTTTTTAGTTGCTGTCTCATAACCAGTAACATCAATATCATAAAGAGTTGATGTCAAAGTAAAGTCTGCAAATGGCACTTGGTAGCTACGGCTTGAGCGAACCAACCAGTTTTGTTCTGTCAACCATGCATTTGGAATTGTTTCTTGTTGGTTGTTTTTAAGAACTTGTTGGAAAAGACCAAAGTGGTAGTTAAGACCAACACCGTCACCGTTCAAACCAAGAGTAGCAATTGAGTCGATAAAGCAGGCAGCCAAGCGTCCCAAACCACCATTACCAAGAGATGGTTCCAATTCAACTTCTTCTACTTCGATCAAGTCTTTACCTGCAGCTGCAAGTTCTTTTTTTACATCGTCGTAAAGACCAAGGTTGATCAAGTTGTTTGACAAAAGTTTACCAATCAAGAACTCAGCTGAGATATAGTAAACTTTTTTCTTACCAGTGTTAACTGGTTTTTTGCTGCTTGCAAGCTTGCTGTAGTTAAGAAGAGCAAGGTATAGCTCTTCATTGCTACATTCTGCAATGGTTTTATTGTAACGATTTTGTACAAATTCTTGTAGTGATAACATGTTTAAGGTGTCTCCTGATGTTGTATTATTTCTTTAATTCTACCAAATTTTCATTAATTCGTCGATAGATTGTTGTCAAGTCAAGCAAACCTTCCTCGACAGCTGGTGTCAATTGATCTTCAGTCATACGCCAAGACCAGTTTCCACCAAGGGTAGATGGGAAGTTCATACGAGCTGTCTCATCCAATTCTAGCAAATCTTGCATAGTTGCAATTGCCATGAAGCTAACTGATGAAAAGACTGTACGAAGCATAGCGTGTGGAACTGTTTCGTATTCTTTACGGTTAGTATAGCGAGCCATGTACTCACGAGTCGCATCATCGATCTCGTTACGGTACCAACCAAGGACCGTATTGTTATCGTGTGTTCCTGTGTACATAACTGAGTTAGCAGGTGCCAAGTGTGGGCTATCGATACTTTCGTCTTCTGGATTGAAAGCAAATTGAAGAATCTTCATTCCTGGGAAGCCAGTACGTTCACGCAACTCAATAACTTCATCTGTCATGAAGCCAAGGTCTTCAGCGATGATGTTTAGCTCACCAAGTTCTTCCTTAACGGCTGCAAAAAGCTTGTAGCCCGGACCTTTCACCCACTCACCAGGTGCTGCTGTATCGGAACCAGCAGGGATTTCCCAGTAAGATTCGAAACCACGGAAGTGGTCGATACGAACGATATCGTAGATTTTGAAGCTTTCACGCAAGCGTTCAATCCACCATTTGTAGCCGTCTTTATCCATTGCTTCCCAGTCATAGATTGGGTTACCCCAAAGCTGACCAGTTGCAGAAAACTCATCTGGTGGGCATCCTGCGATGCAAGTCGCCTTACCGTTGACATCTGTCTTGAAGAGGTGTGGATTAGCCCACATATCGCTTGAATCTTCCGCTACGTAGATTGGCATGTCCCCAACGATTTCGATGTGGTTGTCGTTAGCATAAGCTTTCAATTTCAACCATTGTTGGAAGAAGAAGTATTGAGTCACACGGTGGTAAACCAACTTGTCTGCCAATTGCTCACGGTAACTTTCAAGTGCTGAAGCTTTACGAGTACGAGCATCTGCATCTGGCCATTCAGTCCAAGCAAGATTGTCAAAATGCTCTTTGATAGCCATATACTCAGCAAAGAGCTCAAGCCATGATTGGTTGTCTTGAGCAAATTTCTCAAAATCTTTAACATCTCCTACTTCCAAGAAACGTTTTACCGCTTTTTCTAAAAGAGGACGACGTGCATAGTAGATTTTAGCATAGTCAACTTCAGACGCATCGCTACCAAAGTCAACTCCTTCAAGGTCACTTGCTTTCAACAAGCCTTGCTCCACCAAGATATCTAAATCGATAAAATGAGTGTTCCCTGCGAAGGCTGAGAAAGATTGGTAAGGAGAATCTCCGTAACTAGTTGTTCCTAATGGAAGGATTTGCCAGTAACGTTGTTTTGTACGAACCAAGAAATCAACGAAGTCATAAGCACTCTGACCAAACGATCCGATTCCGTAGGCTCCTGGGAGAGAAGAGATGTGCATCAACACACCACTTTGACGTTTTTTCATAAACAACACCTCGTGTATTTGTAGTTTAATTTTTCATTTTTGGGCGCAAACGTTTGCGTTAATATAAGTATACTTCATTTTTGGAAGAATTGCAAGCGGTTTTAAAAAAACTTTTTGATTATTTTTTAAAAAAACTTGTCCTTATTTATGTATACATATACATTTTTCTTTTCTATTTGCAAAATCTTCTTCAACTACAAATGGAAGGCTCAACTTAGTCTACTTTTGGTCTAGAGCAATTTATTTTTTGTTCAAAATTTAGGCAATCGTTTCCCTAAATAATTTCAGTAAAATAGTGAAAATATATTTTCTGACTTTTCTTCTATTATAAACAAATAAAACGCTTACCCTTTTCGTGAAATTTTTTTAAAATTTTTACAAAAAACACTTGCAACCGTTTTCTATTTGTGCTATACTAGTCCCATAAAGGAAAACGTTTGCGTTTCCTCATTATAAAATTTGTTATTCTTTAGGAGGAATACACTATGTCATCTAAATTCATGAAGAGCGCTGCTGTGCTTGGAACTGCTACACTTGCTAGCTTGCTTTTGGTAGCTTGCGGAAGCAAAACTGCTGATAAACCTGCTGATTCTGGTTCATCTGAAGCGAAAGAAATCACTCTTTACGTTGAGGACCAATACAAAGCTTATGCTGAAACAGTAGCTAAAGCTTATAAAGAACAATCAGGAACAACAGTTAACATCAAATCTGGTGACCAAATGGGTGGGCTTGACAAACTTTCTCTTGACAACCAATCAGGTCAAGCTCCTGACGTTATGATGGCTCCATACGACCGTGTAGGTAGCCTTGGTACTGACGGACAACTTTCAGAAGTGAAATTGAGCGACGGTGCTAAAACAGATGATAAAACTAAATCTCTTGTAACAGCTGCTGACGGTAAAGTTTACGGTGCTCCTGCCGTTATCGAGTCACTTGTTATGTACTACAACAAAGACTTGGTAAAAGAAGCTCCAAAAACATTTGCTGACTTGGAAAACCTTGCTAAAGATAGCAAATACGCATTCGCTGGAGAAGATGGAAAAACTTCTGCTTTCCTAGCTGACTGGACAAACTTCTACTTTGCATACGGACTTCTTGCTGGTAACGGCGGTTACGTATTCGGACAAAACGGTAAAGACGCTAAAGACATCGGTCTTGCAAACGACGGCGCTATCAAAGGTGTAGAATACGCTAAAACTTGGTATGAAAAATGGCCTAAAGGTATGCAAGATACGGAAGGAGCTGGAAACCTAATCCAAACTCAATTCCAAGAAGGTAAAACAGCTGCTATCATCGATGGACCTTGGAAAGCTCAAGCCTTCAAAGACGCTAAAGTAAACTACGGTGTTGCAACTATCCCAACTCTTCCAAACGGAAAAGACTACGCAGCATTTGGTGGTGGTAAAGCTTGGATCATCCCATCAAGCACTAAGAACCTTGAAGCTGCTCAAAAATTTGTAGACTTCCTTGTTTCAACTGAACAACAAAAAGCCTTCTACGATAAAACTAATGAAATCCCAGCTAACACTGAAGCTCGTTCATACGCTGAAGGTAAAAATGATGAGTTGACAACAGCTGTTATCAAACAGTTCAAGAACGCTCAACCAATGCCAAACATCTCTCAAATGTCAGCTGTTTGGGACCCAGCTAAAACAATGTTGTTTGAAGCTGTGAGCGGTAAGAAAGATGCTAAGACAGCTGCAAACGATGCTGTAACATTGATCAAAGAAACAATCAAACAAAAATTTGGTGAATAAAAAATTTGTTCAAGGGGGGTGGAAATCAAATCCCCCTTTGAATTTATCAATAGAAACACAAATAATTTAGCTTTCTTATAAAAAGCGGTATCCTATGAAAGGAGTTATTATGGAAAAGCAACAACCTAGTAAAGCAGCCCTGCTGTCTATCATTCCTGGGTTAGGACAGATTTACAATAAACAAAAAGCCAAAGGTTTTATCTTCCTTGGTGTAACCATCGTATTTGTCCTTTATTTCCTAGCACTTGCAGCCCCTGAATTGAGCAATCTCATCACTCTTGGTGACAAGCCAGGTCGTGACAATTCCCTCTTTATGCTGATTCGTGGCGCCTTCCATTTAATCTTTGTAGTTGTTTATGTACTCTTTTATTTCTCAAATATTAAAGATGCTCATACAACTGCCAAACACATTAATAATGGTATTCCAGTAGCACTTACCTTTAAAGAAATGGTCAAAGGAATCTATGAAAATGGTTTCCCTTACCTCTTGATCATTCCATCTTATGTTGCCATGACCTTCGCGATTATCTTCCCAGTTATCGTAACCTTGATGATCGCCTTTACCAACTATGACTTCCAACACTTACCACCAAACAAATTGTTGGACTGGGTTGGTTTGACGAACTTTACGAACATCTGGAGTTTGAGTACCTTCCGTTCTGCCTTCGGTGCCGTTCTTTCTTGGACTATCATCTGGGCTTTGGCTGCCTCAACTTTACAAATCGTAATCGGTATCTTCACAGCTATCATTGCTAACCAACCATTTATCAAAGGAAAACGTATCTTTGGTGTTATTTTCCTTCTTCCTTGGGCTGTCCCAGCCTTCATCACTATCTTGACATTCTCAAACATGTTTAACGATAGTGTCGGAGCTATCAACACTCAAGTTTTGCCAATCTTTGCTAAATTCCTTCCTTTCCTTGATGGGGCTCTTATCCCTTGGAAAACAGACCCAACTTGGACTAAGATTGCCTTGATTATGATGCAAGGTTGGCTTGGATTCCCATACATCTACGTTTTGACCTTGGGTATCTTGCAATCTATTCCTAACGACCTTTACGAAGCAGCTTATATTGACGGTGCTAATGCTTGGCAAAAATTCCGCAACATCACTTTCCCAATGATCTTGGCCGTTGCAGCACCTACTTTGATTAGCCAATACACCTTCAACTTTAACAACTTCTCTATCATGTACCTCTTCAATGGTGGAGGACCTGGTAGTGTCGGAGGTGGAGCTGGTTCAACCGATATCTTGATCTCATGGATCTACCGTTTGACAACAGGTACATCTCCTCAATACTCAATGGCGGCAGCTGTTACCTTGATTATCTCTATCATTGTCATCTCAATCTCTATGATTGCATTCAAGAAACTACACGCATTTGATATGGAGGATGTCTAAGATGAATAACTCAATTAAACTCAAACGTAGACTGACTCAAACCCTTACTTACCTCTACTTAATTGGCCTATCAATCGTGATTATCTATCCACTTTTGATTACCATCATGTCAGCCTTTAAAGCAGGTAACGTCTCAGCCTTTAAACTAGATACTAATATCGACCTCAATTTTGATAACTTTAAAGGCCTCTTCACTGAAACCTTGTACGGTACTTGGTACCTCAACACTTTGATTATCGCCTTGATTACCATGGTTGTTCAAACAAGTATCATCGTACTTGCTGGTTATGCCTACAGCCGTTACAACTTCTTGGCTCGTAAACAAAGTTTGGTCTTCTTCTTGATTATCCAAATGGTGCCAACCATGGCCGCTTTGACTGCCTTCTTCGTTATGGCACTTATGTTGAACGCCCTTAACCACAGCTGGTTCCTCATCTTCCTTTATGTTGGTGGAGGTATCCCAATGAATGCTTGGCTCATGAAAGGCTACTTCGATACAGTGCCAATGTCTCTAGACGAATCTGCAAAACTAGATGGTGCAGGACACTTCCGCCGCTTCTGGCAAATTGTTCTTCCACTTGTTCGCCCAATGGTTGCCGTACAAGCTCTCTGGGCCTTCATGGGACCTTTCGGGGACTACATCCTCTCTAGTTTCTTGCTTCGTGAGAAAGAATACTTTACTGTTGCCGTAGGTCTCCAAACCTTCGTTAGCAATGTGAAAAACATGAAGATCGCCTACTTCTCAGCAGGTGCTATCCTCATCGCCCTTCCAATCTGTATTCTCTTCTTCTTCCTACAAAAGAACTTTGTTTCAGGACTTACAAGTGGTGGCGACAAGGGATAATATATCCCCGCCACCCTTTTTCATTTTGAAGCTTGTGACTATAAAACTATCCTTGTAGCAAGCAATTTTTCTCCTAGACTTGAAATAAAGCACATTTCTCTATATAATAATACTCATATAGAAAACACCTTTTAGAAAGATACCTATGCTTCCATATCCATTTTCTTATTTTTCAAGTATTTGGGGATTTCGTAAGCCCCTGTCCAAACGGTTCGGACTCAACTGGTTTCAACTTCTCTTTACCAGTATCTTCCTTATCAGCTTGTCTATGGTACCCATTGCCATCCAAAACAGCTCGCAGGAGACTTATCCGCTAGAAACCTTTATCGATAATGTCTATGAACCATTGACAGATAAGGTTGTCCAGGATCTCTCTGAACATGCTAGAATTATCGATGGCAAATTAACTTATACTGGAACAGCTAGTCAAGCGCCTTCTATTGTGATCGGTCCAAGTCAAAGCAAGGAGTTACCTAAGGACTTGCAACTGCATTTCGATACAAAAGAACTGGTTATCAGCAAGGAAAGTAAGGAACTGACTCGTATCTCTTACCGGGCGATTGAGACTGAGAGTTTCAAAAGTAAAGACAGCTTGACCCAAGCTATTTCTAAAGACTGGTACCAGCAGAATCGTGTCTATATCAGTCTCTTTCTGGTTCTCGGTGCGAGCTTCCTCTTTGGTTTGAATTTCTTCATTGTCTCTCTAGGAGCTAGTCTTCTCCTTTATATCACTAAGAAATCACGCCTCTTTTCATTTAGGACCTTTAAAGAGTGCTACCATTTTATCTTGAACTGTTTAGGATTACCTACTCTAATTACGCTTATTTTGGGACTCTTTGGCCAAAATATGTCAAATCTCATCACTGTACAAAACATTCTTTTTGTTCTGTATCTAGTCACTATCTTTTATAAAACGCATTTCCGTGATCCAGATTACCATAAATAGGAGATTTTTATGCCCGTTACGATTAAAGACGTGGCCAAGGCTGCTGGTGTTTCGCCTTCAACCGTAACCCGTGTTATTCAAAACAAATCAACCATTAGCGACGAAACAAAAAAACGTGTTCGCAAGGCGATGAAGGAGCTTAATTACCACCCCAACCTCAACGCTCGTAGCTTGGTGAGTAGCTATACGCAAGTTATCGGCTTAGTTCTTCCTGATGACTCAGATGCCTTCTACCAGAATCCTTTCTTTCCATCAGTCCTACGCGGCATCTCTCAAGTCGCATCTGAAAACCACTATGCCATTCAGATAGCAACAGGGAAAGATGAGAAGGAGCGTCTTACTGCCATCTCACAAATGGTCTATGGTAAACGTGTAGACGGTTTAATTTTCCTTTATGCCGAAGAGGAAGATCCTTTAGTCAAACTGGTGGCTGATGAGCAGTTTCCCTTCCTCATCCTCGGAAAATCTCTGTCCCCCTTCATTCCACTTGTCGATAATGACAATGTTCAAGCTGGCTTTGATGCGACTGAATATTTCATCAAAAAAGGCTGCAAACGAATTGCCTTTATTGGAGGGACTAAGAGACTCTTCGTAACACAAGACCGTTTAACAGGCTATGAGTCAGCACTCAAACAGTACCAACTGCCTCTTGATAGTAACTTGACCTATTTTGCGAACGAATTTCTAGAAGAAAAAGGTTATCAATTTAGTAAGCGTTTGTTTAAACACGATCCTATGATTGATGCTATCATTACAACCGATAGTCTCCTAGCTGAAGGGGTCTGTGACTACATCGCTAAGCACCAACTGGATGTCCCTGTTCTCAGCTTCGACTCTGTCAATCCCAAGCTCAACTTGGCAGCCTATGTCGATATCAATAGCCTAGAACTTGGTCGAACATCATTTGAAACGATTCTTCAGATTATCAACGATGCTAAGAGCAATAAACAAATTTGTTACCGTCAGTTAATCGCCCACAAAATTATCGAAAAATAAAAACCAGCTCGCGCTGGTTTTTTTGATTACTAATTTTCTGTTTCAACGAACCGTCCCAGAATATGAACATTCTCAGATACAGAGACAAAAGCGCCTGGATCCACCTGTTTCATAATCTGTTTAAATTCATTAAACTCTGCACGTGTAATGACAGTGATTAAAACTGCCTTTCTCTCGTGATTATAGGTTCCTTCTGCATCGTGGATCATGGTTGCTCCGCGGTGCAATTTTTTATGGATTTTCTCAATTACTTTATCTGGATGATTGGTCACAATCATGGCCTGCATTCGTTTTTGCTTGGTAAAGACCGCATCTGTCACACGGCTAGAGACAAAGATGGTAATCATTGAGTAGAGAGCGTACTTCCAACCAAAGGTCAAACCTGCTATCAGCATGATAGTCCCATTTACCAAGAAAGAAATACTACCGACATTCTTACCTGTTTTCTTGCGAATAGTCAGGCTGACGATATCCGTCCCACCACTGGAGATATTGTTGCGAAGAGCAAAACCAATCCCCAAGCCCATGACAACACCCCCAAAAAGGGCATTGATAATGGGATCCTCCGTCAAGGTCGCCACAGGGACGAACTGGATAAAGAAGGAACTCATGGATACCGTGATAAAGGTAAAGACGGTGAACTTATGGCCAATCTGATACCAAGCCAAGACCATCAAAGGAAAATTAATGGCATAGAAGGTTAGCGAAATCGGGATATGAAAACCAAACCAGTGATTACTCAAGGCAGAGATAATCTGTGCCAGACCTGTCGCACCACTCGAATACACATGCCCCGGTTGGAAAAAGAAATTGACCGCTACTGCTGATAAAAAGCCATAGACCAGAGAAGCCGAAATCTTCTCATCATATTTTTCCCGAGAGATGCTTTGTAAGACACGTAAAATTTTTATCTGATAAGCAAAGCGGCGCAGATAATAGCGCCACCGCTTAATTCGTTTTGCTTGTTTCATCTTCTTCTACTTGTAAGCTGAGTTCCTCTAGTTGTTTAAGAGCTACTGTTGAAGGAGCTTGTGTCATTGGGTCAGTTGCCTTGTTGTTCTTAGGAAAGGCAATAACTTCACGGATATTTTCTTCTCCAGCAAGCAACATAACAAAACGGTCAAGCCCGATAGCCAAACCACCGTGTGGTGGGAAACCATAGTCCATGGCTTCAAGAAGGAAACCAAACTGGTCATTTGCTTCTTCGGCTGAGAAACCAAGAGCCTTGAACATACGTTCTTGAAGGTCTTTTTGGTTGATACGAAGGCTACCACCACCAAGTTCATAACCGTTCAAGACAATATCGTAAGCAATGGCACGAACCTTCGCCAAATCACCTTCTAATTCGTGAGCAGTCTCTTCCTGTGGTAGAGTAAATGGATGGTGGGCGCTCATGTAACGACCTTCTTCTTCAGACCATTCAAACATTGGCCAGTCAACTACCCAAAGGAAGTTGAATTTATCATTGTCAATCAAGCCAAGCTCCTTTGCAATACGTCCACGAAGGGCCCCAAGTGTTGCATTAGCTACCTCAAGCGTATCTGCCACAAAGAGAACCAAGTCCTTATCTTCAAGAGCAAGAGCTGTTGTCAATTCTGCTTGGATACCAGTCAAGAACTTAGCAACTGGTCCGTTTAATTCTCCATCCACAACCTTGACCCAAGCAAGACCTTTGGCACCGTACTGTTTGGCTACTTCGGTCATCTTGTCGATGTCTTTACGTGAATAGTTGTCCGCAGCTCCTTTGACCACAATGGCTTTCACAGCAGGTGCTTCTGAGAAGACTTTAAAGTCCACACCTTTGACCACTTCGGTCAAGTCCTGAAGCAACATGTCAAAACGGGTATCAGGTTTATCAGAACCGTAAAGAGCCATGGCATCGTCATACTTCATACGTGGGAAAGGCAGAGTGACTTCAATGCCTTTTGTTTCCTTCATGACACGCGCAATCAAGCCTTCTGTGATATCTTGGATTTCTTGCTCAGTAAGGAAAGATGTTTCCAAGTCAACCTGTGTGAACTCAGGCTGGCGGTCACCACGCAAGTCCTCGTCACGGAAACATTTAACGATTTGGTAGTAACGGTCAAAACCAGCATTCATCAATAACTGCTTAGTGATTTGCGGACTTTGAGGAAGCGCGTAAAAATGCCCTTTATTAACACGAGATGGCACCAAATAGTCACGCGCCCCTTCAGGCGTTGACTTAGAAAGGAATGGTGTCTCCACGTCGATAAACTCCAACTCATCCAAGTAGTTGCGGATAGAGTGGGTCACCTTAGCACGAAGTTTAAGATTTTCCAACATTTCTGGACGACGAAGGTCAAGGTAACGGTAACGCAAACGTGTATCGTCATTGGCCTCAATGCCATCCTTAATCTCAAATGGGGTTGTCTTAGCTGTATTCAGCACTGTCAGAGCTGTCACGTTTAACTCAACTGCACCAGTTGGTAACTTATCATTGGCTTGCTCACGCGCAGCGACCTGACCAGTCACCTCGATAACAAATTCACTACGAAGGCTTTCAGCTGTTGCCATGACCTCTGCAGAGACTTTTTCAGGGTTGATAACCAACTGCATGATTCCTTCACGGTCACGAAGGTCGATAAAGATCAAACCACCAAGGTCACGACGACGGCCAACCCATCCTTTCAAGGTCATTTCTTGTCCGATGTGTTCCTCACGAACACGACCAGCATACATACTACGTTTCATTGTTTCTCTCCTCTTTTATTCTGTTACTATTTTACCATAAAAGCGCAGGCTCTTCATGAAAATCAGCAGAAAAGTTTGCCTGACTTTAAAAATCAAGTGAATCCTCTAAAAATTAACGTCCATACAAAAATCCGATGAACTTCACCGGACTCTTTTATTTTGAATTTTTGCCTGCTTTACGCTTTTCAGCAATTTCGGCTGCCTTTCGAGGCAAGACAATTTCCGTTGTGTAGGCTGTCCCAAAGCGCAAGACACCTGCAATAGGGGCAAAGACAACTGCTAGATAGTTGTAGAAGAAATCGCCCTTGAAGGCATAAGCTAGCGCTCCAATGATGAAAAATAGAACGACTGCTTGAATCACTGCTAATAAAATTACTCGTTTCATGTGACCTCCTGACTCTATTATAGCATGAGAATCATCAAAAAGCTGACTAAATTATTCAAAGCGTGGAGAGAAATACTGTAGACCAGACCTTTTCTGCTAATATAAGCCAAGCCCAAGCTAAAACCAAGACTAGTATAGACTAAAAATTGTTGCACATCACCTGGGAAATGAATCAAGGCAAACAGAACACTGGATACCAGAAGAAAAATCAGAGTTTGTTTCCTATTGTCCTGCTTAGGAAAGAGGTAGCGTGCTAACATCCCTCTAAAGATAAGTTCTTCCGTCAAAGGAGCAAAAATAACGACCGCAAAGAATGAGAAAAGTGGTTGAGACAAGGTCAAGTCTATCGCTGTTTGCTGATTTACTGAAGGATCATTTGGCAAGAAAAACTGGACAACCAGAGATAGGAACCAAACCAAGGCAGGAAGCCAAATAAATCGGTTGAAGCCACTCTTCTCAATACGAACAGGAGCTTTCTGATACCATTTGTAAATGCCGTACACATAAACTCCAGCCAAGGCTACATAGAGTAGGGTAACAGCATAGGGTGAACCGCCTAAGGCAAGCGACGTAGTCGCGAGCACCTGAATGAAGCCATAGATGAATAAAAAGGATAGAATGGCTAGAAGAAACCAGCCAAGGTTTTTAAGTAGTTTCATAAAGTTCTCCTATCTTGCTTTATAGCTGTTTTTCAATACAAAGAGGTTTGCTATTCCTAACACAAATACCCAGGCAAGTAACATACCAATGTTAGAAAAAGATATTTCTCCACCTTTTTTATTTAAAAGATTTACAATAGGACCAACGAACGAGTAATCCAACACTTTTTGAGCCGTATCATTTTGAAGAGCAATTATGGGTAAAAAAGATACGATTAGCATAGGGAAGATACTATAAACTTGCGCTTTAGATTGAGTATCTGACACCGCACCGATTAGAAGGTTGAGAAAAATAACACTAATAGTTGCTAAGACCAAATAGATAACGTAGGCAACTAAATAACCAGATACATCTACTCTAAGATAGATGGGAAGTACAATCATAGCAAGTAACATTATCAGAATAGGGAGAACAAGCATACTGAAAGTATATTCTGTTGCTGTCACACCACTTAGGATGAGTGATTTCAGATTTCGTTTTTCCTTATCTTCTGCCATCATAATCGATACCATATAACCACTTCCCATACTCAAGACCATGGTCAAACTCGTAGAGAGGAGAAACATACTCAATTCTCCATTCTTATTCATGAATTCATTATATAAAACAGCAATACCAAAAGGCATCAATAAAGTCGCCAACAAAGATGAATTGCTAATAAGGACTTGTAATCTTAACCATAGTAGGGCATTTAATTTTCTAAACATCTAACTTTTCTCCTGTTAATCTGATAAAGATCTCTTCTAAAGTCGGCTCACAAGAGTGAACCACCATCAAATCTGTCGTGTCTAAATGTGGTAATTCTTCAAATGGGACTATCTGTTCTCGTCCATCATTATAAACCACACGTACTTTCTTATCCACATGGTACTTCTGGATAATATCTTGTGGACTTCCATACTCTATTAAGTTTCCCTTATTCAAAAGAGATAAGCGATCACAAAGCAGAGTTGCTTCATTCATATCATGCGTGGTCAGAAAGATAGTTGTCCCCGCCTGCTTTAATTCTTGAAGTAGGGTATGAATCATCTTAGATGTTGTAGGGTCTAAACCACTAGTTGGCTCATCTAGGAAGAGAATCTTAGGAGCATTCAGAAGGGCACGAGCCAAGAACATTCGTTGTTTCATTCCAGTAGATAACTTTTCTGCGATAATATCTTTAGCATCTGCCAATCCAACCTGTTGGAGCACCTGATTTACTCTATCTGACTTGAGACCATATAGCTTAGCATAGATGAGAAGATTTTTGTAAAGACTCATCTTTTCATAAAAACCACTTCCATCACTAACAATACCAATTTGTTCCAAATCATTTGAGGTTAAATCTTGAGAATTCTTGCCTAACAAAATTGTTTTACCTTGATCTGCAGCCAACTGACCTGTTAAGACATTGATCATGGTTGTTTTACCTGAACCAGAAGGCCCAAGAAAACCAAAGATTTCCCCCTCCTTAATCTCAAAAGAAATCTGATGAAGAGCTTTTTTGCTCCCAAAACTTTTGCTTACATTTTCAACACGAATCATAGAAACTCCTTTATTTAAAATAACGTTTCACCATAGGCAACTGCATCACACCGATATAAATATGGATCACTCCTACCAGCAAGAAAGCTAGTAACTGAATCTCTCCTGTCAGCAAGGAAAAGAGAGCAATCAAAAAGTAGAGACCTGGCAAGACATATTGGTTTAATTGGAATAAAATTCGAAAACTCTGTTCCAAATTAGCCTGGCGCTCCCCCTCATCGTAAGAATTGACATAGTCTAAATAATCCTTTGGTGTAGAGAAAAATGCCAAATCAAACTGACGAACAATCGCAATAGTCTTATAAAAATATTTTTGAGCATTAAAAATCAACACTAATCCCAAAAAAGAAAGAGGTAAGATTAGATTGCTTCTATCTAGTACAATCACTTCACTTCCTGAAATAAAGAGAGCCAATAAAATCGCTACACTTGTAATATGAAAAGCAATGGTTCCAAACTCAAGATTACGATTCATTTGCACATAATAGGTTTCATTCAGATCATCGTCCATTTCCTCTTGATACAAGGAGTGAAATTTTCTGCTTTTCTTTAAGAAATTGAAAGTCAAAAGAATGCTAATGAAACCTATCAATAAACAAATAGCTGATATCCATGGTATCAAGACTTTTACATCTAAAATAATTTCGTGGGATTCGGTAGCAGCCTTAAACATCCCTACAAAACCGCCCAAGAAACCTCCAAAGACAACAGACATTAAAAATAACAATCCACCTTTATTTTTCTTTTTCATTTTCATTCTCCTTTTTCACTTGCTAGATTTTTGGATTTCTTTTCAATCCATTCAATTACTGGGATGAGAGCAAAGTAGGCCCAAATAAATTGGTCACTTTGATAGGGACTAAACCAACCTAAGTCTATCCCAATCAGTAGAAATACGCTGACTAACAGAGCTACGACAACGACATAATAAATCACTTTATACTTGTTCATCACTCATCCTCCTCCAAGCGAAATACCGATTCGACTGTTTCGTTGAAAATCTGAGATATTTTCAAGGCAATCACAACGGATGGGGTGTATTCGTCCCGTTCTAATAGGCTAATGGTCTGTCTGGAAACCTCTGCTAGCTTGGCTAGTTCGGTTTGATTGAGGCCATCGCGAGCCCGCAGCTCTTTTAGACGATTTTTTAATTGCATGTTACACACCTACTCTCCGTCAAATTCAACTGTCTGGATATCCTCAATGCGTTGTAGTTTGAATTTTTCTTTTCCTTTTTTATTAACACGACGTAGCTTGACCCATTCCTCATCTACATCTACAACTTCCCAGTTATCTGTTCCAAAAACTTGTCCAACGATTGTCGGTGTTTTCCCAATCAATTCTTTTAATAATCTTGACATTTCTTTATTTCCTTTCTGTTTTTGCTCAATTCTTTTGATTTTATTCTCTAATTTCTTGACCCTTTGGGTATGATAGAGATAAAACATAATCACAAGAGGTACAAATCCTAATGCCCACATAATCGTTCCCTGCTCCTTTTCTCTTAACTTGATTATATTGTAACACATCTTTTTCTTTTTGACAAGCATATTTGTCAAAAAGTTTATGATTTTTGTCATTTTGCAAAAGAAAAAGGTCAGGAGTGGGTTCCTGACCAGTTTATCTATCATTAATACTCTTCGAAACTCTCTTCAAACCACGTCAGCTTCACCTTGCCGTAGATATGGTTACTGACTTCGTCAGTTCTATCCACAACCTCAAAACACTGTTTTGAGCAACCTGCGGCTAGCTTCCTAGTTTGCTCTTTGATTTTCATTGAGTATAAAAACCTAGTTTTTCAAAAATTTCTGAGAAGTTTTTGCTGATTGTCTCAAGCGACACTTGCACTTCTTCTCTTGTTTGGTTGTTCTTGACTGTCACTTGTCCACTTTCGACTTCACTCTCTCCTAGGGTGATGAGGGTTTTAGCAGCAAAGACATCGGCTGACTTGAATTGAGCTTTGAGTTTACGGTTGAGGTAATCACGCTCTGCTTTGAAACCTTGTTGGCGAAGAGCTTGTACCAACTCCAAGGCCTTGACATTTGCTCCTTGACCCAAGACTGCGATATAAACATCTAGGGCGTTTTCGATAGGGAGGGCCACACCTTGCTTTTCAAGGATGAGAAGTAGGCGCTCTACACCAAGTCCAAAACCAAATCCAGCAGTTTCCGGGCCTCCAAAGTAAGAAACCAAACCATCGTAACGACCACCCGCACAGACTGTCAGGTCATTGCCCTCAATCTCAGTGATAAACTCGAAAATGGTATGGTTGTAGTAGTCCAGACCACGCACCATATTGGTATCGATGATATAGTCTACTCCAAGATTTTCCAACATCTGACGCACAGCATCAAAGTGTGCTTGGCTTTCTTCATCAAGGAAGTCCAAGATAGAAGGCGCATTCTCTACTGCTACCTTGTCTTCTTTTTCCTTAGAGTCCAAGACACGGAGAGGATTTTCCTCCAAACGACGTTGGCTATCCTTAGACAAGGTCTCCTTAAGCGGTGTCAAATAGTCAATCAAGGCTTGACGGTAGGCTGCACGGCTCTCAGGATTTCCAAGAGTGTTAAGATGCAATTTGACACCTTGGATACCGATTTCTTTCAAGAAATGGGCTGCCATCGCGATTGTTTCCACATCGGTAGCTGGATTGCTAGAGCCAAAACACTCAACACCAATCTGGTGGAATTGGCGCAAACGTCCTGCCTGTGGACGCTCATAACGGAACATAGGGCCCATGTAGTAGAACTTACTTGGCTTTTGCACTTCTGGGGCAAAGAGTTTATTTTCCACATAGGAACGGACAACTGGCGCTGTTCCTTCTGGACGGAGGGTAATATGACGGTCACCCTTGTCATAGAAATCGTACATTTCCTTGGTTACGATATCCGTTGTATCTCCGACAGAGCGACTGATGACCTCATAATGTTCAAAAATAGGCGTGCGCACTTCTGCATAGTTATAGCGCTTGAAAATCTCACGGGCAAAGTCTTCAACGTACTGCCATTTGGCAGATTCAGCAGGTAAAATATCCTGCGTTCCTTTTGGTTTTTGTAATTTCATAGGGAATCCTCTTTAAACTTAATAGTCTTATTTTACCATAAATAGAGGGATTAAAACAGTGAGAGAAGAAAATCTCAAGAGAGTCTTTTCAGAAAATTCATCAAAAACTTGCCAAATTGTCAGAATTATGAGAAAATAGAGGATATTTATCACGTGGAGGGACTGTAATGAGAGACGATATCAAAATCAATGACCGTGCTTTGGCCTTAAAAGACCAAATTATCGAAAAACTAGAGAAGGTTTTTGATACAGATGTGGAATTGGATGTTTACAATCTAGGACTGATTTATGAAATCAATCTGGACGAAACAGGTCTCTGTAAGATTGTCATGACCTTCACTGACACAGCCTGCGATTGTGCCGAAAGCCTGCCTATCGAAATCGTGGCAGGTCTGAAACAAATCGAGGGTATCGAAGATGTCAAGGTTGAAGTTACCTGGTCGCCTGCTTGGAAGATCACACGAATCAGTCGCTACGGCCGCATTGCCCTTGGACTGCCACCTCGTTAATACTCTTCAAAAATCTCTTCAAACCACGTCAGCGTCGGCTTGTCGTAGTACGATTACTGACTTCGTCAGTTCTATCCACAACCTCAAAACAGTGTTTTGAGCAACCTGCGCCTAGCTTTCTAGTTTGCTCTTTGATTTTTATTGAGTATAAGCAAGCAAATCACTTTTGAAGATGAAAATAAGCAAGCCTAAGTTGGCTTGCTTTTTCAATTTACTTTTTACCTGACTTGTCCATATTCCAGAAGTCTGTTACGGCTCCGCGTGAAGCAGATGATACGATGTGAGCGTATTTACCGAGGACACCACGACTGTAAAGTGGTGGTAAGGTTGTTTCTGCCTTGCGTTTTTCAAGTTCTTCTTCAGATACGGCCATGGAAATTTCTTTGGTATCTTGGTCAACCGTAACGATATCGCCTGTACGAAGGTAGGCAATTGGTCCACCATCCTGAGCTTCAGGAGCGATATGTCCCACAACCAGACCGTAAGTACCACCAGAGAAACGACCATCCGTCAAGAGGGCAACCTTGTCTCCTTGACCTTTACCAACAATCATTGATGAAAGTGACAGCATCTCAGGCATACCAGGACCACCTTTAGGTCCAACGAAACGAACAACGACTACATCGCCATCAACGATTTCATCTGTCAAAACGGCCTGGATAGCATCTTCTTCTGAGTCAAAGACCTTAGCTGGACCAACGTGACGACGTACTTTAACACCTGATACCTTGGCAACCGCACCATCAGGAG
The DNA here is from genome assembly GCF_901542415.1 of Streptococcus mitis. Lineage (NCBI taxonomy): Bacteria > Bacillati > Bacillota > Bacilli > Lactobacillales > Streptococcaceae > Streptococcus > Streptococcus mitis. The sequence goes on from NZ_CABEHV010000004.1 coordinate 1,403,226, forward strand.
CAAGGTTCCCGTTCAAGATAATCAATGGACCGTCCGCACGTTTTGGATTTTCAAGAGGCATGATAACTTTTTGACCTGGTGTAAGGTCTGCAAAGTCAGCCAAGTTCTCAGCTACAGTCTTACCAGTACATGTAATGCGGTCTCCATGAAGGAAACCATTTGCCAAGAGATATCTCATAACCGCAGGCACACCACCGACTTCGTAGAGGTCTTGGAAGACATACTGACCAGATGGTTTCAAGTCAGCCAAGTGAGGCACACGCTCTTGAATCGTATTGAAGTCCTCAAGTGACAAGTCAACATTGGCAGCATGGGCAATGGCAAGCAAGTGAAGAGTGGCATTTGTAGAACCACCGAGAGCCATAGTCACAGTGATGGCATCTTCAAAGGCTTCACGAGTCAAGATATCTGATGGTTTGAGACCAAGTTCCAACATCTTAACAACAGCACGTCCTGCTGCTTCGATATCTTCTTTCTTATCAGCTGATTCAGCTGGGTGAGATGAAGATCCTGGTAAACTCATACCGAGAACTTCGATAGCAGTCGCCATGGTATTAGCAGTATACATACCACCACAGCCACCAGGTCCAGGGCAGGCATTACATTCAAGACGTTTCACGTCCTCAGCTGTCATATCACCGTGGTTCCATTTCCCGATCCCCTCAAAGACAGAAACCAAGTCGATGTCTTTGCCATCAAGATTTCCCGGTGCAATGGTTCCACCATATGCGAAAATAGCTGGAATATCCATATTAGCAATAGCAATCATAGAACCCGGCATGTTCTTATCACAGCCACCGATAGCAACAAAGGCATCCACATTGTGGCCTCCCATAGCTGCCTCGATTGAGTCCGCAATAATATCACGAGATGTCAAAGAGAAACGCATACCAGGCGTTCCCATGGCAATCCCGTCCGCTACAGTGATAGTCCCAAACTGCACAGGCCAAGCACCTGCTGATTTTACACCTTCTTTAGCCAATTTCCCAAAATCATGCAAGTGAATGTTACATGGTGTATTTTCCGCCCAAGTCGAAATGACCCCAACAATCGGTGTTTCAAAGTCCTTATCTGTCATACCAGTCGCACGAAGCATGGCACGGTTTGGTGATTTTACCATGCTGTCATAAATGCTACTGCGGTGACGTTTATCTAATTCAGTCATTTGTTCCCTCCCATTTCAGTTTTTACTATTATAGCACATTTTAAAAGCAATGAACAGAAGAAAATTCTTGAATTTTCAGAAAATTCTATACACATATAAACATTTTAAATTAAAAACAACAAAGCGGATCAGGGCACTTTCTGATTACCAGAATATGCTTTTAATCCGCTCGCTTTAAATAACGTAATGTAATTTTTACAGAAGTTCTTTCAGATAAGTGTATTTAACATCTATCTTGCATTATAAAACGCTAAAACTTTCTCTTTTATATTCGATTCACTCAAACCATACTCATTAAGAAGATAATCCATTTTCCCTACTTGACCGAATCTTTCTTGAACACCCATCCGATGAATTTTTGTTATTCCATCATCAGAGAATAATTCACATAAAGCACTGCCAATTCCACCTATCTGATTGTGGTTTTCTACAGTAAATATAGTTTTTCCGCTTAACATTGTTTTTATCTGTTCTGGTATCGGTTTGATTCTAAATAAATCTATCACACCTACTGAATAACCTAATTTAGACAGTTCATCCGCAACTCGAATACTTGGAGCAACCATTATGCCAGAAGCAACTATTACAACATCTTCACCGTGTCTTAACTCAATGTAGCCTTTAGAAAAATCTTCTCCACCTTGATATACAGCCTCTGGAGCTTTTCTAATTGTTCGAATATATTTTAGTCCTTTTAATTCTAATGTCTGGTTCAAGATTTCACGAAATTGGATATCATCAGTTGCTTCAAAAATGATTGATTTAGGAATTAAACGTAACAATCCAATTTCTTCAAATGGCATATGTGTTCCACCATTCATCTCTGCCGTTACTCCTGCATCTGAGCCAATCACAGTGGCATCCAATTGTGCGTACCCAAGAGAAATAAATAATTGATCAAATACTCTTCGTGAAGCAAAAGGGCCAAATGTATGAAGATAAGGTCTAAACCCCTGAATAGATAAACCTGCTGCAAGCCCGACCATTTCTGCTTCCATGATCCCAACATTCACATAACGGTCTCCAAAGTCCTTTTCAAGATTATTAGTAGCCATCGAACTTGACAAGTCTGCTTCTAAAACTACTATATCAGAATAACTTTGGTTAGCTTCTAGAAGGAAATCTCTATACACATGTCGTAATTCTTTCGTACTTCTCATCATTCTGTTTCCTCCAATTCCTGACTTAATCTTTCTACAACTGAAGTTAACATTTGTCTCTCCTCTACAGTAGGGCGAAGATGATGATTGGATTTCATTTCTTCCAGCTCTCGAACTCCTTGACCTTTAATAGTGTCTAATACAATACACTTAGGGGATGAATTATTTGACTGTTTTAATTGGATAATCCCTTCATAAATTTCTCTAATATCTGAACCATTGACCCTAATGGATTCAAACCCAAATGCTGAGAATTTTTCTACAAAATCACCTGGATTACAAATATCCTTTGTAAAACCATCTAATTGTTTTTTGTTATCGTCTACAAATACAATTAAATTAGATAACTGTTGATGAGAAGCAAACTGTATAGCCTCCCAACATTGTCCCTCATTTAACTCACCATCTCCAACAATAGCATAGGTGTAAAAGGGACTTTTTCTTATTCTCTGACCATATGCAAGTCCGGTTGCAACACTAATTCCCTGTCCTAAAGAGCCAGTTGTCATATCTATGCCCGGCGTTAGATTTCTATCAGGATGAGACGGTAATTTGGTTCCATTTGTATTTAAAGAATATAAGAATTCTTTGTCAAAGAAACCATTCAAATAGAGTGTGCTGTACAAAGCTGGTCCAGCATGTCCCTTGGATAAAACAAAATAATCTCTATCTCGTGACGCAAATATTTCTGGAGTCATCGGCATTATTTCACCATAAAGCACTGCTAAAACTTCTACTATAGACAGACTCCCTCCATAATGGCCGAATCCAAGATGATTCAATGTTCTAAGAGTATTTAATCGGATTTTTGTTGCAAATTTTCTTAACTCATCTTCTCTATTTTCACTTAAAATCATCCCTTATTCCTCCTTTGCAGATGGCTTTTTAATAAAGGATACTCCAAACATAACTGCTAGAATAAGAACAAGACCAATAACAATGCCTGCTTGTGAGCCAAATTGATTCAACATTCCTAAAATAATTCCTGATAGACCAAAATCTGCATCTGAGAAAGTTGACCCTTGGAAACCAAGTCCTCCCAAAACTGGCATTAAAAAGACTGGAAGAAAACTAATTAAAATACCTTGTAAAAATGCTCCAATAGTGGCTCCACGAACACCACCAGATGCATTCCCAATGACACCTGCAGTCGCTCCACAGAAGAAATGAGGCACAACGCCTGGTAAGATGACAACCGTTCCTGAAGCAATCATAATTGCCATACTTACTAAACCACCGACAAAACTAGAGATAAATCCAATTAGGACTGCATTAGGTGCATAAGTATAAACAATCGGACAATCCAAAGCAGGTTTTGAATTAGGTACAAGACGCTCTGAAATACCTTTAAAGGCTGGAACAATTTCACCCAAAATAAGGCGAACACCTGCTAAAATAACAAATACACCTGCTGCAAATTGACCTGCTAATTGTAAAGCATAAACTAGACCACTTGTACCATTACTGATTTCTTTTTCTATATATTCTGACCCTGCAAAGATAGCTACAATAATGTAAATAACTGCCATAGATAAAGTAATACTAACAGTACTATCACGTAAAAAAGCTAAACTCTTTGGGAATTTAATGTCCTCTGTTGATTTTGATTTGTCACCGATAAGGCTACCAGTGAAACCACTTAACCAATATCCCAAAGAACTGAAATGACCTAAAGCCACCTTGTCATTTCCAGTTAATTGAACCATATATTTTTGCACAAATGCTGGGGAAATACTCATAATAATACCGAGTGCTAATCCTCCTAGTAAGATAAGAGGCAAGCTAGTAAAGCCAGCAACTGATAAAATGACCGCAATCATACACGCCATATATAGAGTGTGGTGCCCTGTTAAAAAGATATATTTGAATCGAGTAAAACGAGCAATTAAGATATTGAATACCATACCTGCAAACATAATCATTGCAGTAGCTGAGCCATATGTTGTTAAAGCTACAGCTACAATTGCTTCATTATTCGGCACAACGCCAGATAAATGAAAAGCATGCTCAAACATGGTACCAAATGGATTCAAAGAATTTTGTACAATTCCTGCACCACCAGATACAACTAAGAAACCAACAAAGGTCTTAATTCCACCTTTAATAATATCAGGTAATTTCTTCTTCTGAAGAACTAATCCTAAGATTGCAATTAAAGCTACTAAAATAGCTGGTGTACTAACAATATCCAATATGAACTTCATCATGACGCTAGCCTCCTATATAAGTCCTTTTTCTTCACAAAGTTTCGTAATTAATTCTCGTAGTTCATCCATATCAATAATACTATTTAAGATACGAACATCTCCAAGATGACTAGCTGAATCAGCTAGATCACGACCAACAATCCAAATATCAGCAGCATTTGGATCTGCTCCACCTAAATCATAGTGTTCAACTTCTACATCTGAAACATTCAAATCACTCAATACAGATTCAATATTCATCTGTACCATAAAACTTGAACCTAATCCTGAACCACAAGCTGTACCAATTTTTAACATTATCTAATCCTCCTGTTTAATTATCATTTCAATGTCATCATAGTTTTTTGATGATATTAAAGTTTGAACATGATTTTTATCTCTTAAAATTGTTGTTAAATGTGACAAAGCCTTTAAATGACTCTCATTATCAATGGCTGCAATACAAATCAACAATCTTACCTCCTGTTCTGGATTATCCAATAAATAAATCGGTTCTTCCAAAACTAACATTGACATTCCTATTTCATTCACACCTTCATCTGGCCGAGCGTGAGGAATTGCTACTCCCTTCCCTAAATTAATAAAAGGCCCAAACTCTTCTACTTTTTGAATCATTGCCTCAGGGTAGTTCTCAGTTATCTTATGTTGATCCAAAAGCGGTTTAGCTGCTAAACGAATTGCCTCCTTCCATCCTAATTTTTCCGAACTAACCTGATAAGTTTCTTTTGTAATTAATTCTTCTAACAATGGTAACACTTCCTTTCTGTTCATTTCTTGATAGAGATACCTCTTTAATGCTAATTTTAACTCTAATTCTTGTGTGATTACACTATATCGTCTTACTATGCTAATTATCTGATTAAGCTCAATATCTCGATAACCTGTATCTGGGAAATCTTTTGATACCAATTCAACTAACTGTGTTGTTTGTTCTTCCGTCATCATAACAGAAACTAGATAATTTGGCTTCTCTGTATCCACCTTTATAGTAGAAAAAACCATATCATAGTCACTACTAGTTTTCGCATATAAATCATCAATCTTTGAGGTTCCTATAAACTCAATTTGAGGGAATAATGCTAATAGATTCTCTTTTATCATCAATGAAGAACTAATTCCATTAGGACAGATAATTGCTGCTTTATAACATTTTTGAGGCAAATTGTCTGCTTTCTTTAAATATCCTCCAAAATGGATAACAAAATATGCTGTTTCACTATCAGGTATGGGCTTGTCAATAGCGTCCATCAAGGGAGTCAAAGAATCTTTTACTAGTTCAAATAAATCAGGATAATGTTCTTTAACATGCAACACATATTCATTTGAGCTAGGTAAGCCGAACTTTAATCTATAGTAAGCCGGTATAAGGTGGCGGCGAAGATTTTCTCTCAATACTTCTCTTTGTTTAAAATGTAACAAAGAAATATCTTCCATTCTACTTATAATAGCCTCTGTTAATTGATTAAAGTAAACCGGAGCAACATCTACTTCACCTTCAAAGCAACTTGATAATAAAACTGTGACATAGCGATAATCATCCTCTGAAAATACCGTATCTATAATTCCCAAATCAACTACTGTATCTAATAAAATAGTCGTTATATCTTGAATAATAGGAGATACTAATGTCTCTGAAAGACATACTCTTTCAACATCCCTTTGATACCTACATATAATGAATACTAAACCGAAAAGGCAAACTTTTAATTGATTAACAATAGGTACTATCTGTAGCTTTTCATAATAATCTTTAACTACCTGATCAATCAAATCATAAGTTAATGAATACCCCCAACTGGATAAAACATAATCCAACCCCCAAATCCCTATGGAGGATTCCAGCAACTCACTAACCATTTGAAAAGATAAACGGTGCTTATTCCACTCTGAACCGTGTAAAGTATAACCTTTTGCTCTACTGTACCCTAGCTCCAAATCATTATCCAACATAATCTTTCTTAATGATTGAATATCAGATAAGGTTGTATTCTTACTTACTTTCAAAAAGTCTTGGTAATGATTATTCGATATAAAATCTAATCGGCAAAAAGTGTAAAGATAGATTAATGCTAAGCGAGTCGACTTTGGTAAAACCAATTCATCCGACTTAATAATATCTGTCAAAGACTGCTTCGTACGATTTGATAAACTATAGCGACCTTGTTTTTTATCCAGCACTATCCCTTTATTAGCTAGATAAGGCACTAAATAATCTATTCCTTCTTTGACTTCCTTTATAGGTAAGCTCACCTTAACAGATAATTCATATAATGATAGCTCACAATGATCCATCAAAGTCATCAAAATAACTAGTGCTCTATAATCAAACATTTCTCTTCCTTTCTAACTACAATTATAGTGTAAAAGTTATAAGAATAAAAGAGTATTTCAGCACAATATAATCTCACTTCCTATAAGTAATTATTGGGCTGAAACTTTTTAGTGATTATTTGTCAACTTTCTATTAATTTTTAAAAACAAAATGATATCATTTAGATATCAAATAACAGAGGTCATTCTTATGACTGAAAAACTAATCAATTCATAACCAAATGGTGTATTAGCATTGATTCTCATTGAGTTGACAATCGTACTTGGTATCTTTATATTTATAATGGGTGTTGGTTCGGAAAACATTTTTGGAATTATTATCGGACCTTTACTAATCGTAATTGCAGCGCTAACTCATGCTGGTTTAAAAGTTGTCAAACCTCAGGAGGCTATGGTTCTGACACTCTTTGGTAACTATACAGGTACCATCAAAGAACCTGGCTTTTACTTTGTCAATCCCTTCAGCGTAGCAGTCAACCCTGCAAACCACACTCGACTTGGACAAAGTGGTGATGTTAGCACAAAATCTCCTTTTTTAGGAGCTAAATCATCAAATGACAATGACTGCTTAGGAAATCCTTGAAGCACGTATCACTTACCTAGCTTATGCTCCAGAAATTACTTCCATTATTGATGCCCGTAAGATGATTGTAGATGGTGCTGTAGGAATGGTTGAAATGGCACCAGAACGGATCAATGAAGGGGAATTGGTAGAGCTTGACGAAGAACGAAAAGCTGCTATGGTTTCCAATCTCCTAGTCGTCCTCTGTGACAATCATGATGCACAACCAATTGTCAACACAGGAAGTCTTTACTAAAGATGGTTGAAGCTAAAAAAAGCAGATCCCCCTTCGACTCTCAACAAAGTTATACGTTGCACTCGCCTCATGGGCAGAAGATGACTTTCGTTCAGTCAATGGGCAAATCGAATATCTCCTTACAGAATGTGTCAAACAACGGAAGAAAGACGGAAAATACGTATCAGAAACCATTGACGAACCATTTGAGATTGATATTTAACACCTTCTCCTGTCTGCTAGGTCTGACAGGAGAATTTTTTCATCTTTTTTTGTCAAGTAACTTTACTTTACAAAAAAAATGTGTTATTCTAATATGGTTGATGAAAATCAGTAGATTGAATCGAATATAAATACCTAAAGGAGAAATCAAAATGGCAGTACCTGCACGTCGCACTTCAAAAGCGAAGAAAAACAAACGTCGTACACACTACAAAGTAACAGCTCCATCTGTAAACTTTGACGAAACTACTGGAGATTACTCACGTTCTCACCGTGTATCACTTAAAGGATACTACAAAGGACGTAAAATCGCTAAAGCTGCATCAGCTGAATAATAGAAGGGAGATACCATGCGCGTAAATATTACACTTGAACACAAAGAATCTGGTGAACGCTTGTACCTTACTTCTAAAAACAAACGTAACACTCCAGACCGTCTTCAATTGAAGAAATACTCACCAAAACTTCGCAAACACGTTGTGTTTACAGAGGTTAAATAAGGTTTCATTACATTTCAGTACATACTGAAAAACATTGATTTCATGCGATTTTTAAAATATTGAATTTCATTACAAATCATTTGGAATCAGTTCTATGGCAACCTTTTTGGCAACCTTTTTTGAAATAAAAAAGAAAGTCAACAATCGAAGAATGTAAAGTCCTAAGAATTTTCTAGGACTTTTTTCATTCCTAAAAATTGTTGGAATAGCGCAGTCTTTTCAATAAATTTTAGGAATCCAAAAAAAATCTTCCTACAATAAGTAAGAAGATTTTTTATTTTTACTTTCTTAAGTTCTTTTTGGTATACCCTAATCCTAAACCTGCTAGTAACCCCAAGCCTAATAATCCTAGCATAGATCCCTTAGTTCCTGTATTTGGAAGTTGTTTCTTAGGTTCTGCTTTTACATTTGTAGCTTTTGCAGGAGCTTGATATGTTTTATCGTCTTTAGTTCCCACTGTGGCAACACTAACAGGTCTGTTTTGCGCCTTAGCATCTACGATGTCAACTACTTTACCGTCAGCGTTAGTGACTTCTTTTGGTTGACCACCTGCTTTACGGATTGCATCTGCTTTACGAGAAAGCTCTTCCAAGCGACGTTTTTCTGCTTGTTCAGTTTCATAACGGTCTTTGAGGTCTTTCAAGTTAGCATGGACACGAGCCTTAGCTTCAGCGATACCCTCTAGACGAGCCAACTCGTCCTTAGCAGTCTCCAACTCAGCACGAAGTACACCAAGCTTAGATTTAGCATCAGTAAGCCCTGCTTCCAAAGTCTTGAGGACTTCATTACGTTTAGTAAGGGCAAGTTCTAGTACTGTATAAGTATCAGTAGCCTCTTTAGATGCTTCACGTTTACGGAATAGGTCTTGACCAGCTGACTTACGAGCCAAGACTGCTACATCATGAGCCTTAGTAAGGACTTCCAATTCACCCTTGGCAGTTGTAAGAGCCTTGTCTGCGTTTGATTGTTCAGCCTTAGCAGTCTCAAGAGCTGACTTAGCTTCAGCAAGAGCCTTAGCTTTGTCAGTAGCATTTGATTTAGCTAGAGCAAGTGACTCCTTAGCAGTTTGCAAAGCTTTAGTGTCTTGTGCTAGTTTAGATTCGGCATCAGCAAGAGCCTTTTCAAGAGCTGGAACATCAATCTTGTTACCGACTACGTTAGATAAGTTAGTACGAGCATTAGCAAGAGCTGTTTCTGCGTTGGTGTAATCAGTTTGGGCAGTTGCTACAGTTGATTTAGCTTCTTGAGAGGCTTTAACTGCGTTGTTGTAGGCTTTTTCAGAATTTGCTACCTTATTGCGCAAATTAGCTACGATTTCAGCCTTATCTGAAACAATTTCAGTCTTATCAAACTTAGAGTCAGAATCAATTACATTGTCACTAGTACCATCAAAATGGATCTTAGTGATTCCGTCAGCCTTACCTACTGAAACCCCAATGTATTGCAAGTGAGATAAAAATTTGTTAGTTGAAACATCAGATACCCCTTTAGCATGCCCCCACTTAGCGTGACCATCCCAGTAAAGCATACCGTAGATACCCCCAAGAACCTGCTGTTTTAAATCATAGACAGTATTTACTGGTATAGTAACTGAGACATTATGGATTAACTCAGACACAGCAGTCTTATTGTCTTCGCCAACAGAACGCATAACATCACGGTTATGCCCTTGAGTACCGTTAGATGCCTTGGCGATTTCGTCAGCCATCTTAATTGAGTCTGCTGTTACCTTAGCAGGCGCAGTACCAAACTGTTTGCGTACCTGATTGAACAAGTCTGCTGCATAAAGTGAAAGTTCTTTACGAGTTTCAAAATCTAGATTGTAAATATCTACAACACGTTTCTTATCACGTTCAGAGCCATTGAAAGGAATAGTGAAAGATACTAAATCACCATTGTAGTACTCTACCTCACCTAACTTCTCTAACTCCTTATACCCCAATTTAGTCAGTTTCTTACCTAGTTCAGCAGGTCTGCCTTTTTCAAAGTACTCTTTTAATAGAGAAATATACTCTGGACTTACAGTGATAGTGTTCTTAACGTCTTCACCAGTACCTGCTAGCTCTTCTTTAGCACGGTCTAGGTCAGCTTTAGCTGTAGCAATAGCTTGGTCTTTGTTGACTTGGTCAGCTTTAGCATTAGCAAGGGCTGTAGTAGCTTGAGAAAGTTTAGTTTCAGCGCTAGATACCCCAGTTTGGGCGTCTTTGATAGCTTGGTCTTTGTTAGATTGAGCTTTTTTACCATTATCAAGGTTAGTCTGAGCAGTCGCTACTGCCTGAGTGTCAGCACTGACTTGGTTAGTAAGCGTAACTACCTCTTTTTCAAGTGGCGCAACATCAGTAGTAGATGAAAGAGAATCTACTTTCTTCTGAGCATCAGCTACCTTGTTAGCCGTAGCTGTGGCAGTTTTCTCAGCATTAGATACTACCTTAGTTCGGTCTTCAACCTTTTCAGCAGTTGCAGATACAGACTTATCAGCATCAGCTACAGTCTTTTCAGCCGTAGCAAGCTCATTAGCTTTCTTTTCAGCGTCAGCCTTAGCCTCAGCTACCTTTTCAGGTGTAACAGACTTAGCTTCTTCTACTTTCTTAGTAGTTTCAGCGATAGTCTTTTCAGCATTAGCAATGTTTGCTTCAGTAGATGCAACAACTTCTTTTTGCTTAGCTACATCCTGACTAGCCTTGTCCGATTCAGCCTTAGCCTTATCTACGTCCGATTGACTAGGAACTTTAGGGACAACCTCGTCCTGAGCAACTACCCTAGTTGCAGGTTCGTTAACGGCTACTTCCGTTTCGCTAGCTGATACCCCAGTAGATACCCCAAAAGCTGTAAGTGCTAAAGTAGAAACGACAGCACCTGTGCGCAATTTCTTGATGGTTCCGTGACCTTGAGTGTTTGATTCCATCGTATAAACTCCTTTATGTCTTAAAAGACTGTTTTATGAATAATATTATACCATATTTTACAGTCTTTTAAATATTATTTTTGTTATAATTTCAGTCTTTTGACAGCGATTTATTCAATGGGATAAACTTGTATGATAGTTATGAGGTACTATCATGACTGAAAAAATAAATTTAAGAGAATTTGTTGCAAAACAAATCAGACTTCTAAGACTGAAAAGCGGGATGACACAAGAATATCTAGCAGAAAAGGCTGATCTGGGATTCAACTATATCTATAGATTAGAGAATAAACAGTTAAACGTTAAGCTTGAGACTATTGAAAAAATCATACAAGCGCTTGAAGTTGATATGAATACTTTTTTTAATATTGAAAATCAAAATCAAAGCGGAGAATTTTCACAACTCATTGAAGATATTAGAAACCTACCAACAGAAAAAAGAGAACCTACTATAAAAGCTCTCCGAGATATATTAAAACAAATAAATTAAGCCAAGTATTTTTGAACTTGGCTTTTTATTTTGTTAAATTCCCTTGACATTCAAAAAAGAACTCATATAAACTACTACGAATAAAACGACTATCTAATAGCGGAGCGAACAATAATTCTAGTTCCTTTTGTAGTTTTTCAGTTTCAAATTTTAATTCATTAAGAGTCATTTTTGTTGAAAATTCTAAAAAATTATTTCTACCCTTATCTTTAGTGATTTCCCTCGGTTGTAAAGGTCCCGAATCTGTAACTGCTATACGTAGTTTAGCAAGGAAAAGCATAATTTGCCAAATATTGGTTTGTTCTTCACTACTATTTTTAGAATCAATTAAACTAACAGTTAATTCTTCTAATATATTTAAAAAATTAGCCTTATTCAGATATTGTTCAAGAGTTGAATAATCAATATCAAAATCGATTTCATCCTGTGAATACATAAGAAATTTTAGCAAAAAAGACTTCATATCGTCTAGTTGCTCACTAGAGAGCTCAAATATACTATATCTAGTATTTTTACCTTTTATTGCTTTGTATTCATTAGCAAAAGCTAGACAACTACGAATTAAACCTTGATCTTGCTGAGTCAAATATAGTTCACTTAATTCCGATTGTTTGTCTTCAAAAAAATCATCTACTGTCCCCTCTAACATATCAGTTATAGTTTCTGACTCAACTTTAATTTTTTGAAAAAGTAAAGAAATTACAAATTTTGTAGTTCCCTTAACTGAAAAAACTTTCCAATCCGGTTTTTTACCCTCTCCACAGTAATCTTCTACAAAACCTCTTTTATTAGAGCTTGAAAAGTTCCTAGGTATAAATGCTTCTCTTATATCTCTTAACAACTTATAACTTTTCCAATAGTAAATATATTGTTTTAAAATCTCAATATCATGTACTATAATTCTTAGTTCATTTTGTAATGCTTTGTTTTCTTCATACAATTCTATTAAAACTTCAAAACATGAAATATTATTTTGCATATCAATTCCCCTCCCCAATACACTACTATAAATTAATTATACCAAAAAAAGCTATTGGGATGAGGGGGAAATACAAAATATTGTGATTTTTTTAACATGTATAATAGCAACATAATCAAAAAAAGATCGTTGTTTGTAATAAAATTAATTCTAGAATGTTATTATCAATGCTTCTGAAATAAGTTCCATACAGCGATCTAAAACTTGCAATAAAGAGGTTAAAAGAATGGATTTACAAAGATTTAAAGAAATAGGTTGTAACCCTAAAGTTATTCCCGCGAAAATAAAAAATGAAGATTTTGATTATCTTGCAAAAATAACTTGTATCTGGTTCACTTTTCAATACTATAGTAAATTTTATACCAGGAAGCCTCCAAAAAACTATGCATTCTATGATGTATTAATGCAGTATGATAATTCTGAGGAATTTAGAAAATATCGTACTGATCTTGGAATACCTGAAAATGAATATGGTTATCCAACTATCAGTAGCCGAACCCTACAAAGAATTTTTTCTCTACATACAATTAATAAAGAATTTGTTCTTCAAATTTTTACAAATAACCATTTTCAAAGAAGATATATAGAAGCTTATAATTATTTCTTTTGGGATAATAGTTGTGAATTAGTAAAACCTTATAATAAATTTCTCAAAAATCTTATGAAATTGGCGAGTTTTCAATCTAAAAAAAATATAAAATGATTATAAAGGTGGTGATTCCAATGTAAAATAACCTAATACTCTGTAGTGATTATTATTGCTGAACAAGTCCCACACAGTAGTAATATGTAAAGATTGTGGCGAAAGGAATAAAAAAATGCTTTTATGTGAAGAAGTTCTTATAACTGTAAATTTGCTAGGTTTGAGTCAAGAAATAGACTTTGAAACAAAACAGGCAACTGGAAACGTAAAACTGGATGTTGGTTTTCGAAATGATTCTGGAAAATATATTACTAGAATCATAAAAGTTAACAACTCGACAGTTTCAGAATACACTCCGTATCTAGATGAAAAAATCAATTTAAGATTACAACGTGTAACATTTTCAGCTTATCTATCTAATAATAGAGCAGCGTTATCTATTAAAGCTGAGAAAGCAACGATAGAGGAATAAGTATGATTCTAAAAAGAGCTAGAGCACCAACTGCTTAATTTTCTTCGTGCTGACAAAAAAAATTACAAGGAGAGTTTAAAAATGAAGACAATTTTTGAAAAAGCAATCAGACAAAATCCTTCGATTACTTTTGATCGATGTGTCAAAGAGTGTGAAAAGTTGCTAGGAATACTGGGGAGCGATCAACTAGTTAACTTAAGTCTAGAAGATCGTTTGAATCTAGTGAGTAAGTTTGAATATATATCTTATGAGAGCAGAGGATATCTAGACTTACAAGCACTTGTTCCTAGTTATGCTGTAAAAAAAGACTCTCTGCTATTAAAACACAGAGAAAACCCTTTTATCACAACAGCTCAACAACAGCATGCTCAAAAACTATATGATATGGTTTCATATACAACAAATAGCTACCCGTATGGGATGATAATTTACTACGATTTTGAATCGTGGACAGATGATAAGTTACGTTTGAATATTACGTTAGAGTATAACGAAGCATTTAACAGGAGATAAACTTTAATGATTTACATTTTACAGTCAGTACTCTACTTAATATCCATATTTTCAATACTATACTCAGGGTTTGTATTTGTTAATATGATTATTCTTATCTATACATTGCCTAGTAAAGAGCTACTTCCGAAAGCTATCAAAAACACAAACTTGCAAATTCAACATTTGTTAAAGTTATTTATTGACTCTCAGGAAGAACAAAACTATTATTCAGATTTTCATGCTGAGCTTATACATCAAGCTTCAAAGCTCAGCATATATCTGAACACAATTCATTTTCCAAATGGGATACAACGAGAGAGACAAGATTTCTATCTCTGGTTATCAAAAATGCCAGTTCAACAAGACTTTGATGATTGGAAAATGGAGCTACGTCAAACGGTACGTAGTTACAATGATAACCTTGATGTTATGTTTAACATGGTAGAGGAAGAACCTTATTTAAAACTCAAGATTAATCTAATCTCTAAAGAAGATTTAAATCGTCTTAAGCACAGTCAGGCTAAACCCCTCTACGATGACGAAGGAGAAATTTGATGACACTTAAATTGGATATACTGAGAAAAGAAAGTAGCAACGAACCTATTGAATGGAACTGCACTCGCTTTCCACATCTCCTCATTTCCGCACCAACAAATAGCGGGAAATCTTACTTCATTAAATATATACTAAGTATATTAAAAATTCATTCAGATGATGCTTCTATTATGATACTTGATTACAAACAAGGAATAGACTATTGGCAGTGGAGACAATTAGATAATGTGTATCTTGGTGATTCCGTTTACGATGGTTTTCGGCAAGCTTATAGCATTTTTGAAAATCGTAGACTTAATCCTAACCAAAAATATCCTCCTTTCTTTTTGATATTTGAAGAATATCAAAGTACAGTTGAAAGCATTCCCAAAAAAGCTGACAAAGAGGAGTTTTTACAGAAAATGGGGAATTTGTTACGATTATCAAGACAGATCAATTATCACATTATATGTGTCTGTCAAAGAGGGGATTCCTCCTTGTTTCCTCCTGGTGGAAGGGAAAATTTTTCCTCTAAAATTTCAATTGGAAGATTAAGTCCCCAAGCTAAACAGATGCTGTTCCCTGATGACGAGGTTAATCGCAATAAATCCCAAGGCGAAGTTAATATTCAGTTTGATGGTTCATTCGTTATTGAAGCTAGAACCTATACTATTAAAGATATAGATAAAGCAACATATTTAATAACTGGCTTACTAGATCGAGGAATACCAAAAAGCGAGGAGACTGTTGCCCGTAGCCCCTCAGGCGAAGGATAAGCTTACAGCCTCGCCAGCTTTAGCTGGCTAAGTTCGGGCTAGTATTACCCCGAACTTCATGACAACATGACAAACTAACTAAAACATTACTATAACTAGTATAATTGGATATAAAATTGTCACAATAAGAAAGTGACAAAGGAGAAGATTCATGACAAATTATAAAGTTTCATCAGATTTTCGCGCTCGTAGTTTCTGTTGTGTTCTGAACAACGTTGATAAGTTGTTCGATAAGAAATCAGATTTTTTTGATAGCGATACATACAATGAAAAAACTAAAAAAAGAATTCAAGAGTTTCGCAAGTCCCTTCCAGATACCGATGAACCTCTCAACCCCGAGGAAATTGTCTATTTCTTAATGGAACGGTGGATTGCACGAAATGAAAACGTTGTCTGCGCCGTTAACTATGAAATCGGTGACAATGGAACTCATCATTGTCACATGGTACTTGAAGATAAACAAGCTTTCCGATTCTCGGCTCTTCAAAAACTCTATCCCACTATACATATAGAAGTTACCCGTGGAACCAGAGAGCAAGTCATTGCTTACCTTGAAAAAAGCGGAGAGCATGAAGAAAAGGCACATACTATTGTAGTACCTATGAAGATTCACGGTGAGCTTAGAGCTGGAAATCAAGGTCACCGAAGTGAATTTGATTACATTCAGAAACAAATAGAGAACGGAGCTACTCCTGAAGAAATTATGGGGAGTAACTTTGAGTTCCGTAAATACTCTAAAATGATTCGTGAACACTTCTTTCAGTATCGACTTTCTCATACTCCAGACGAAAAAGAAATGGCAGTATACTGGCATGTGGGAGAGTCTGGAGATGGAAAATCGCACACGCAAGTTGATTTAAAGAAAAAGCATGGTCGGGATAATGTATATATCTGGACTGACTTTGATAATGGTGGGCTTGACTTATATTGCGCTGAATCTATACTTTTTATGGATGAATTCAAGGGCATGCCATACAAAGAATTTCTTAAGGTGACAGATGTTTACCCTATTCAGCTACACGCCCGTTACACAAATACAATCGCTCTTTGGAATGAAATCCACATCACATCAATTTTCACTCCAAAACAAGCTTATGACTTAATGGTAGCAGAGGGTCAACGAGAAGTTGATAGCTATAAACAGTTACAACGGAGACTTACTGAGGTTATCTTTCATTTTAAAACCAAAGAAAATGATGGTAGCTTCAAGTATAAAACCATTACATTTACACCTGAAGAGTTCGATAGATACAGCAAGGAACAAATTGAAAAATTTGCATACCTATTCGATAAGTTTAATCCAAGTGTATTAAACTATGACTTCGAAAAGGATGCATTTCACAGTTCTATGAACCCAAGCAATAATCGAAGAAAAAATGCTACTACTTCCAAACCATCCAAATCAGAAAGTAATAGCAAATAAGTATTCCGAGATAAGCCAAGGCTAATCTCTACTACCATTATGCCATATTTCGATTATTGTTGCAAAGAAAGAGAGAATAGTATGTCACAAGATTACCATGAAATGAAGCAAATAGAACTCCTGCTTCACACTATCATTGAAATGCTAAAGAATTTGAACAGCGAAAAAAGAAGTTCATGCATCTACACACAAAAAGAGATTTTAGATTTGCTCAGTATTTCCCCTAACACATTAAAGTCATGGGAAAATAGAGGTCTAAAACGTTTAGAACCACCTATTGAGGGTACTAGAACCGTTTACTATCATATTGATACTGTTTTAGAGTTTTTAAGCCACAACTAAAAGTGAAATGTGCTAGAATAGAAGTATCAAAAAAGAAAGTGAGATACTATCTATTTTAGCTTTTTTCAATTCTTCGATTGATTGAGGAGAGCAACTATGAATATAGAAAAAATCACCCATAAAGGCAAAACCGTCCTCAAGAAAGTAAAGGATAATGGCGAGATTAGTTATTCAGTAAAGAGCGTCTATCTAGGCTTAGATATAAAGACTGGAAAACCTGTAAAAACAACTGTAACAGCTAAAACCCTACGATCCTTAGATCGTAAAATTATTCAAGCTAAAATTGATTGGGAAGAAAATGGTTCAACAAGGAAAGAAATTTTTAGCATTGCTACCTTGTCAGATCTAGCTGAAATGTGGTTCTCCAACTACGAAACTTGGGTCAGCTCAGATAACACTCTAAACCGAGTGAGGAACTATCTAGACACCTATATCCTCCCCAAATTCGGACACTATCAACCAGATAAAATCACTTCTTCCGATATACAAAAATGGATTAACGAGCTTGCCCAAAAATCTAAAGAATCTGTCGATGCCGGTAATAAACGAGCTAAAAAAGGAAGCGCAAAAGATTTTGGAGCAATCGCCCATAAATTAAGGGAAATTTTTAATTTTGGCATAACACATTTTGAACTCAAATATAATCCTGTTCAATCTATCAAGATTCCACCAAAACCAAAAAGCAATCAAAAACGCATTATGGTTCTTCATGATGAAGATTTAACTATCTGGCTAAATTTCGTCGATACTTTACCTAATACTAGGGCTAATCGGCGATTTAAAGTTATCTGCGACAGTCTACTTGCTTCAGGAATGAGAATCAATGAGCTATTAGCTTTGACTATATATGACCTTGATTTTGAAAGTTCTGAAATATTAGTCACTAAAACTCTTGTATGGAAAAATGCAAACCCTAAGTTAGGATTAAAAGGAAAGGTTGTTTGTAAAAATACTCCTAAAACTGATTCGGGCAATAGAAAAATAGCTGTTCCGTACCAAATTATTGAGCAACTTCAAAACTTCCATGATGAAATGAATCTTTATTTCAAGAAGAACGGTCTTTCAAAAAGCAAGTTGATTTTCCCAACAATTTACGGAAACTATATGTGCGATAGGAATGAACGTGCTACACTCAAAAGACGATTACAGGAAGTTGATCTACCTGACTATGGTTTTCACTTATTCCGTCATACACACGCTTCTATGATGTTAAATGCTGGTATGAATTGGAAAGAGTTACAGGTTCGCATGGGACATAAGTCTATCAAAACTACTATGGACATATATGCCGAGCTTGCCCCTAAAAATCAAACACAAGCGGTAGATATTTATCTAAATAAAATTGCGGAGCTAACCTCATAAAATTCATGGCAACCTTTTTGGCAACCTCTGACAGTTTTATCCAAATCAATAGCTTATAAACATTGATTTAATAGGGTTTATCACAACTAAAATAGATTTTAAGTATTCCTTACAGAAGTTAAGTAAGCATTCAATACGAATCAATACAGAAGAAAAACGCTGTCCCAAGCGTTTTTTTCTTTTGGTTAATTTCAGTACATTGCAATAAAAATCATTCGAATGACTACATTTTTTGTGAAATAAATTAGAGGCTCCAATATATAGAAGAATACAAAATCCCCTGCAAATCTACATTACAGGGGACTTGTGTGCTATTCTTGAACTTCTTTCTGAGCGGCCTTTCCTTGGTCTAGAAGAGCTTGGACGATTTTCTCATCGCGTAGTTTGACAGAATCGTTGATCATTTCTGCGGACTTGACGATGGTTGTTTCTAGTTGGGCACGTTTCTGACGTCCCAACTCAATAGCAGCGACGATACCTTGGTTTTGAGCGACCAGACTTTCAGCCAGTTTGGTAACCGATTCGACAGCAACTGTCGGGCTTTGGGCAATTCTCTCCATCTGAGGAATCACTTCCTTGCTGGTTTCAGCTAGCATCTGAAGGGCAGCATTGTTGGCATTGACAATAGCATCTGCCACGACACCCGATTTCATTGATTGTTGCAAAATACCAAGTTGGGCAATCGAAAGCTTCATTGTTGGAATAGTATTGCGACGAAGCATGCCCAATTTTTGGCGCATATCAGATGACACCTTCACAAGATTACGCATCTGAGGTGTTGTTGCCCAGGCAACATAGAGACGGCTGACATACTCAGTATGTTGTTGTTCGAGGGTATTAACCACTTCTGCCATGCGGGCCAATTCTTGTGATTTGGTTTGGTATTCTACCGTACTTGTATCGAGTTGGTCAACTTGGGCTTTCAGTTCGGCAGCGCGATTACCAGCTTCTGTCTGGCTGGCTTCGATAAAGGAAATCACTCCCACTAGATTTTCAATAGACTTGGTATTGTCCTCAATCAACATCTCAGCAGAGACGATATTTCGAGCTAAGACATCTTCTTGCTTGACCACTGCGGCAGCCATACCATCGAGCTTTTGCTCCACTGTTTTTGAGTCAAAGTAAAATTCTTGTAGGGTATTCTTGCTCTTGTTAAACAAGCGTTGCAAAAAGTTTGGCTTTTCTTCTAACTCAGCAATTTCAGCGTTCTTGTATTTGACGACAAAGCCTTGCAACTCACGGTTGGTATTCTTGAGAAGATCATCTACTTGGGGAATTTGTAGTTTCTTTTGTTCTGACAAGATACGATTTACTGTATTGTTCACACCTTCTACAGCAGATTGTCCAAAATCCAAAAGGGCATTTTGATTGGTGACAAACTGGTCTACTAACTGAGGCACGCGCGCCTTGATTCCTTCTTGCTGCTCAGGGCTCAACTTTTCAAGGAAGGTCAAGGTCTTGTCTGAGCCAGTATTGGTCTCGATGATTTGGGTTGTTATATCCACCTTAGCTACCGTATTATTGGCAATCTGGTCAATATCAAAATTAAATTCTGTCATGGTTACTCCTTTATTTCTAACCTATTCTTTGCGATCTTTTTCTAGGATACGCAGACTGATATCAAAATCACGCATATCTGTTTCATTGAGTTCTCTCAACACCTGGTCCAGTTCAAGGTCAAATTGTTCGATAGCTGCTTTAGCTTGCTCTAAGCGTTCTTCTGCCCGATTATAGTTTTTAGGATTGGCCTTAATCTTTAGATAGCCTTCTAAAATCGTTTGGAACTTCTCCATCTTCAAACTATGAATGGCAGTCAATTCTTCCTTATCACCCTCAGCCGAGGTAGCAATCTTGTCTAAAATAGCCTGATGATCAATAGCAATATTAGCCAAGGTCTGGGACAATTCTGGAGCTAATTCCTCTGGCTCCGCATTTTCAAGATCCACCTGACTTTCCCTATCCAAACGTTCTAGCTGAACATCAATAGTTGCCCTTACTGTACGAACCTTTTTATCAATACGATTATAGACATCATCATCGATATAGGACTTGAGACGATCCGCCTCCTGATGGATTTCCCGCAGTTCGATTAATACTTGATTGGCCAGACTCTTATAGGACTCTGAACCTTTTTCTACCAAGATTCTCTCTAACTGCTGAATATCTTTGTCCGCCTGACGAATTCGAGCTTTTAAAAGCTCAATCCGATCGTCGAGCGAAGCATCCTGTAAAAGAGGATAGCGCCAACGTTTATAGAGACGATAACCACCATAGCCTAGCAGGACACAAGCCGCAAGTGGGAGAGCATATTGAACCAAAAGGCCCAATAAGAACAAGAAGCCCCAAAAATAGAGACAGCCTTTCCAAAAACCATTACCTGATTTCATAAACATTCCTTATTTTCAATTTATAAGTCTATTTTAGCACAAAAGACAAAAATGAGGGCGGAAATCCCCTAGAAAAGAGTTGATTTCTTTGCTGTAGAATGGAACTTGGTAGCGCGTGTGCTAATTTCAGTGAAGCGGACTCAAACCACAAACACACTCTGATGAATATCAAAACAAAAGCTTGAAATATCGGAGGGGTTGTGTTAGAATGAAAGCATAAAGGGAAAATAATGCTTCTAGCATATATAACTAAAAAACCCCACCGTGCCACCGATGGGGTTTTTTGCTACCCTCTAAAAGGGTGCTACGTCTCTTTATCCATAGCTTGAAAAGCTCAGATAGTACGTTAACAAGTAACGGAGCTAGAAAAAGGGAAAGTAACTCTAGCATACATAACACCTCCCTTCATTAAACTGAGGAGGCTAAAATATTATATCATCAATATCGCGTCATTCTTGGAATAGATAGACCTAGATACACCAATAACCTTACTAGCAAATCTCTAAACAAACCCAGAGATCAACATTTTAAGACAAAGCAAAAAGCCCACTGTTGTAGGCTTTCTGTAAGATATATCTTAAAATTAAAGCATTTTGTTGTAGAATTCAACGACAAGTGCTTCGTTGATTTCTGGGTTGATTTCGTCGCGTTCTGGCAAGCGAGTCAATGAACCTTCCAATTTTTCAGCGTCGAATGATACGAATGCTGGACGTCCAAGAGTAGCTTCTACCGCTTCAAGGATAGCTGGGACTTTCAATGATTTTTCACGAACTGAGATCACTTGACCTGGAGTTACGCGGTATGATGGGATATCAACGCGTTTTCCGTCAACAAGGATGTGACCGTGGTTTACGAATTGACGAGCTTGACGACGAGTAGTCGCAAGACCAAGACGGTAAACAACGTTATCCAAACGACGTTCCAAAAGAAGCATGAAGTTGAAACCTAGGATTCCGCCTTTGATTTTTGTAGCTTGTACGAACAAGTTACGGAATTGTTTTTCACCTACACCGTAAGTGAAACGAAGTTTTTGTTTTTCAGCCAATTGCAAACCGTATTCTGACAATTTAGAACGGTTGTTTGGTCCGTGTTGTCCTGGTACGTAGTTACGACGTGCCAATTCTTTACCTGTACCTGTAAGTGAAAGGCCAAGGCGACGAGCTTGTTTCCAAGATGGTCCTGTATAACGTGACATGTGAATGTCCTCCTGATATAAATAATATTTCGGTGGAAATAGTCACTTAGAAAGCCCTGATTCGTGCAGATGCCCTTCGCCTAAACAGCCAAGGTTACTTATCATAAGACACCTGTTGACGAGCTTCATGCTTTCCTGCTGATATTTCACACAAAATCCATTTTACCATGAATGGCTAGATTTGTAAAGGGTTTTTAAGCTTTATTTTCATTACCAGAGAGGTTAAGAAGGAGGGTAAAGGTGCTTCCGAGGCCGTATTGGCTGGTAACTGTGATTTCTCCACCCAATTGATGGGCCAATTCACGCGCAATCGCAAGACCAAGACCATGACCACCTGTTTTCATGTTACGCGAAGTTTCTACACGATAAAGGCGTTTGAAAATATTCTCCAAATCCTCTGGGGCAATCCCCTGTCCCTCATCGGTCACACTGATTGAAAGCTGGTTATTTTCCAGCTTAGCCACCACTTCCAGCTTGGTTCCTGGAGCAGAGTATTTAAAAGCGTTATTGACCAGATTCACCAAGATACGAGAAAGTTTGGCATAATCTCCTTCAATCCGGGCAGACTCTGGGATTACCTGCAAATGGACATCTCGCTCCTCCTGCTCAATCAAGAACTGAAATTCACTCATGCACTCAATCAAGAGCTGATCCAGAAAAATACTGTCCTTGCTGGTCGTTTCCATCTGATTTCTAGCTGTATTTAGAGTCAAAAAATTCAACTCTTCAACCAGTTTATTGAGTCTTTCCGTCTGACGCCCAATCGTTGCTAGATAATGGTCCTGTTCTCCTTCCTTGATAACCCCATCCAAAATCCCTTCTACCGTCGCTTGGATCGAAGTGATGGGGGTCTTGATATCATGCGAAAGTTGAGCAATCATCAAGCCCTTTTCTCGTTCGCTTTCTTCCAAGGAATCAAAGGTGGCCTGCAAATCATGGGACATTTCATTGAAAGCTTGCCCTAATTGCTGAAATTCTACAGGTCCTTGAACCTCCAGATTTGCAGGGAAATCCTTGTCCGCTACCCGCTTGGCATGTTCCTTGAGTTTGCCCAATGAAGTAAAGACTGGCGATAGGAGAAAGAGACTAATCCCAGCACCGATAAAACTAGCCACGAGAGTCATACCCACTAGGAAATAAATTTCTCTTTCTTCAATTAGCATTCGCTGGATGGCCCAAAAAACCACGATAATCGTTAGGAGTGTTGAAATGATATACCCCACTAAAATATAACTTTTTAATTTCATTGACTACCTCGTGCTTTCTCAATTTTGTAGCCCAAGCCCCAGACGGTTTTGATGGTCGGTGTTTCTGCACTAGCATGTTTAGCCAACTCCTGTCGAAGAGCATGAATATGAACATTCAAGGTATTGGTGTCATCCACATAGTCTTCTTGCCAGACCTTTTCATAGAGGTCTGTCTTAGAAAAAACTCGCTCTGGATTGCTGGCTAAAAGCCATAGAAGTTCGAAGGATTTGACTGTCAAATCAAGCGCCACATCTCCGACTTGGACCTCATGGCTGCCGTGATTCATCCGTAAATCCCCGAGACTAACAACTTCTGTCTCACCTCCACGATGAAGCCGACGCAAGATATTGTGGACACGCAAAACCAGCTCACGAGGGCTAAAAGGCTTGGCAATAAAGTCATCTGCCCCTAAGCTCAGACCGTAAATCTTGTCCTGCTCGCTAGTCTTAGCCGTGATAAAGAGAAAAGGCTGATCTGGAGATTGATACTGAACTTCACTAATCAAATCATAACCATCCATCCGAGGCATCATGATATCTGTAATAATCAAATCAATCGGTTTTCGCTTGAAGATTTCCAAGGCCTCTACTCCATCATGAGCTACCAAAACCTGATAACCTGCCTGAACCAGATAGCGTTGATGAATATCTGTGATTTCTACCTCGTCGTCAACGAGTAAAATTGTCTTTCCCATCTGTCTCTCCTTTGAAAAAAACAGTGCTATACCACAATAGTATAACACTATTTTAATCACTTTACGAACATTCTAAACGATATCTGGATTTTTCAAATCCTAGATAGAAAGTCTGTAGTTAGACTAGTCATTTTCATCTTTTTTAGCTTTCAAACCGAGGCCACCTAATAGTCCTGCCAAGGCGAGTCCAAAGAATCCAATAGTAGCCATTGATGTTTGAGCTTCACCAGTATATGGAAGCATGTCTTTTTGCTCTTTCATTTGATCAGCCATCATTGGACTTGACACCTTGTTATTAGATGTCATCTTGCCTTCATCAGACGCTTTGCTTGAGACTGCTGGAGTTTGGTCTTGTTTCATGCTTGGTGTTGCCATTGGCTGGCTAGCATTCATGGTTTTGTCCTGCTCTTTGTTAGGCATCATCTTATCCTGGCTAGCAGCTGGCATTTGAGATTTCATCTCATCTTGATTGTCACTTGGCATTTGAGCGTTCATCTTAGACGCATCTTGATGACTATTCATCATTGGAGCCGGCATAGCTGAAACATTAGAAGATGGGACGAAGCCTGATTGCATCGGAGTAAGAGACTGATGTCCATTCAAGTTTACTGTCAAATCCTTAGTCGCTACAAGGTTGCTCAAGTCTGCCTTGCCGTCTTTAGCACCGTACACTTTGATGGTAGCTTTATAGCTTTGAGTGCCATTTTGTTTTAACAAGTCTAGAAGCTCTTTATCTGACTTACCTTGAGTACCTGCCAAATCTACTTCATAGAAGTAAAGGCCTTTGCCCAATTTCTCTACTGGTGGAAGGGCTGGATTTTTAGCTGAACCGTTGTCTGACCATGGAGCCTTGTCGGATGCTTTCAAGATAAGGCGGGTTAACATACCATCACCAGCGAAAAGTTCGTATGGAATAACTTGATTGACACCAGCTGTGAATGGACCAGGGAAGTTGGCTTTGTCCAAGTATGTAGCTGGAACATCTACTGTGTCTTTAGTATTGTCAGCCACACCTTTTTGGACTTCAGCTGGGGTGGTCAAGCCATTCAAATTGACATTCAATTCTTTAGTCGCTACAAGATTGTTCAAATCTGCCTTGCCGTCTTTAGCACCGTACACTTTGATGGTAGCTTTATAGCTTTGAGTGCCGTTTTGTTTCAAGAGGTCTAGAAGCTCTTTATCTGACTTACCTTGAGTACCTGCCAAATCTACTTCATAGAAGTAAAGGCCTTTGCCCAATTTCTCTACTGGTGGAAGGGCTGGATTTTTAGCTGAACCGTTGTCTGACCATGGAGCCTTGTCGGATGCTTTCAAGATAAGACGAGTCAACATACCATCACCAGCGAAAAGTTCGTATGGAATAACTTGATTGACACCAGCTGTGAATGGACCAGGGAAGTTGGCTTTGTCCAAGTATGTAGCTGGAACATCTACTGTGTCTTTAGTATTGTCAGCCACACCTTTTTGGACTTCAGCTGGGGTGGTCAAGCCATTCAAATTGACATTCAATTCTTTAGTCGCTACAAGATTGTTCAAATCTGCCTTGCCGTCTTTAGCACCGTACACTTTGATAGTAGCTTTATAGCTTTGAGTACCGTTTTGTTTCAAGAGGTCTAGAAGCTCTTTATCAGATTTTCCTTGAGTACCTGCCAAATCTACTTCATAGAAGTAAAGGCCTTTGCCCAATTTCTCTACTGGTGGAAGGGCTGGATTTTTAGCTGAACCGTTGTCTGACCATGGAGCCTTGTCGGATGCTTTCAAGATAAGACGAGTCAACATACCATCACCAGCGAAAAGTTCGTATGGAATAACTTGATTGACACCAGCTGTGAATGGACCAGGGAAGTTGGCTTTGTCCAAGTATGTAGCTGGAACATCTACTGTGTCTTTGGTATTGTCGGCTACGCCTTTTTGCACTTCAGCTGGAGTGGTGGCTGGTTGAGCTTCATTTGCTTCACGGTCTTGTCCAGAAACTGTAGGCGCAGGATTTGTTGCAGGTTTAACCGCATCCTCTGTTTCTTTCTTAGATTCTGATTTTGCTTGCACTTCTTCTTTTGGCGCTACCACTTGGTCTTTATCGGCTACATTCACTTTTTCTGGAGAACTTGTAGCATCCAAGCTTGCTTTAGGTGTTGAATCTACCTGTTCTGAAGGAAGAGCTGTATCGACTGCTTCTTTGAGAACTCCTACTGGTAAATCACTCTTTTCACTCACCGAAGTAGCATCTGGCCCAACTTGAGCAGGGGTTGGATTGATCGCATCGGCACGTACAGAACTTGGTTGACCAACTAGGACAAAAAAGCCACTGGCTACAACAACTGAGGCAACACCGACACTGAGACGACGAATAGACCAACGAGTATATCTTTGATTTGGATTGAATTTCATAGGATTCTCCTTAGAGTTTTTCTTTATTTGATGACTCTAGTATAATCTCCTAAAATTAAAAAGGATTAAGAAAAAGTTAAAATTTTTCTTAAATCCCTCTTATAAAATACTTATATTAATTAAATCCATAAACAGACTTGGTGATTTGATAGACGACATTAGAAAGTTTGCGAGCTGGTAAGACTGAATGTTTGGTCAAACGGCTGAGCATGGTCTTGCGGATAGCCTGAAAAACCTCTGGATTTTCCTGCTGAATATAGGTCCACAGCTCCCGTTTTTTGGCAAGATGCTCTGCTGTGCCTGATCGGTTGAGCAGGGCGCTGGAAATCACCGTAGTGATTTCAATATGATTCAGCAAATATTCTCGCATTTTTGGATGACTCACTTGGGACAAATCAAGCTGGTCTACCAAGAGTCGATTGACCTTGAGTTGCTGGTCAATGCGCCTAATCATCACTTGCTCATTGACAGACTGGTCCTCACGCCCAATCAAATAACGATAGAAATCGACAGGCAGATAGTACATGGTCTTGACCTGCTGAAGGGGGGTAAAGACAAAGAGATTATCGACATAAAAGGTATGCTCAGGCAGTTGGAACTGACTCGCTCGCAACAAATCTGTCCGATAAATCAGCGAGTGCATCATGATATACTGGCCTTTTGAGAAATTTCCGACCTGATCCCAGCCAAAAATCTGCTGGACAGGCAAGACTGACTCGTAACTCATACTCTTCTTACGAGACTGGCCTTCCTTTTCATAGACAAAATTGGTCACAAAGGCATCCACCTCTTGACCTTCACTCTCTAGTTCCTGCAAGGTTTCAAGAATCTTTAGGTAGGCACGAGGATCCACCCAGTCATCACTGTCAACTACTTTAAAATAACGTCCAGAAGCCTCCGCCAAGCCACGATTGACCGCACCGCCATGGCCTTTATTTTCCTGATAAATAGCTCTAACGATGCTAGGATACTTACTGGCTAAACGCTCAGCTATTTCCTGAGTCTGGTCCTGGGACCCGTCATTGATAATCAAAATCTCAACTTGCTCACCACCAATCACTAGCGACTCCACACAGTAATGAAGATAGGCTGCGGCATTATAGCTAGGGATGGCGATAGACAATAACTTCATGATCTACTCCTTTAGGGGACTGATTTTTTCTTATACTCAATGAAAATCAAAGAGCAAACTAGGAAACTAGCCGCAGGTTGCTCAAAGCACTGCTTTGAGGTTGTGGATAAGACTGACGAAGTCAGTTACCTATACCTATGATATCTACGGCAAGACGACACTAGTATGGTTTAAAGAGATTTTCGAAGAGTATTACTCTCTCTTGTCACTTCTCTCTATTTTACCATAAAGTCCCGTTTTTGAAGGACTTTTACTAGAATACAAGGGGTTCTGGTCTCAATTAGCTAATTTCTCAAAGTAACTTCCACTTGCCCAACCAAAGTGGAAATTAGTCTAAAACGGATTTTTATGGTGGAATTAAGTGTGAGACGTTTGAGTTAGAAATGAGGTCTACTATGACAAAACATAAACACCTTACCCTTTCAGACCGTAATGATATCCAATTAGGCTTAGAGCGCGGTGAAACCTTCAAAGCTATCGGACAATCCATTCTAAAAGACCCAACTACTGTTTCCAAAGAAGTCAAACGAAACAGACAAGTCCGAGAGTCTACATGCGATAACCTTCCTTGCCCTTTACTCGATAAGGCTCCCTTTGTCTGTAATGGATGCCCTAAAAGAAGACAAAATTGTGGATTTAAAAAAATCTTCTACCTTGCTAAACAAGCTCAAAAACAGTACGAACAAACTCTTGTCGAAGCTCGTGAAGGAACTCCCCTTAATTCCAAGGCCTTCTGGGACATGGACAAAGTCATTTCTGATGGTGTTAAAAAGGGACAACACATCTATCATATCCTCAAAACTCATAACCTTGATGTCAGTTCCTCAACCGTCTATCGACACATCCGAAAAGGATACCTATCTATCGCTCATATTGACCTAGCCAGAGCCGTTAAATTCAAAGAAAGACGGAAAAGGAAACTACCTTCCATCCCTAAAGAAGCTAAAAAAGGCCGTTCCTATGAGGATTTCCAAAACTATTTAGTCCTTAATCAACTAGACTCTTGGCTGGAAATGGACACAGTTCTGGGGAGGATGGGAGGTAAAGTCCTACTTACCTTCAACCTGTCTTTCTGTAACTTTATCTTCGCTAGGCTTCTGGATAATAAAACTGCCCTTGAGGTTACCAAACACCTCTATACCATCAAGAACACTCTTCATGAAGCTGATAAAGATTTCTTCCAACTCTTTCCTGTCATTCTTACCGATAATGGTGGAGAGTTTGCCAGGGTTGATGATATCGAAATGGATGTGCGAGGAGAGAGTAAACTCTTCTTTTGTGACCCTAATCGCTCTGACCAGAAAGGGAGAATTGAGAAAAACCACACACTGATTCGAGACATTCTACCTAAGGGAACTGCTTTTGACAACTTAACTCAAGAGGACATCAATCTCGTCTGCTCTCATGTCAACAGTGTCAAACGTGCTGCTTTGAATGGAAAGTCAGCCTATGAGCTCTTTGCCTTTACCTATGGAGAAGAGATTCCTAAGCTTCTAGGTATTTCTAAAATACCTGCAGAAGACGTCTGTCAGTCTTCGAAATTACTCCAACATAAGTTCTAAAAACTAACCTTTAACCGCATTCAAACGTCTCACACTAACTTCCACCATAGCGGAACTTAATCTGAAACGCTTTCAGATGAGGGGATTTTGTGCGCTCTTTTTTTCGATTCCTTTTGGTTACAAAAGCGATGAAATCAAGCATTAGTAAAACCAGTGGAACTTACCCTGACACGGATTTCCACTGGTTTTTAGGATTTTTATCAGACTAACTTCCACTTCTACTAGCGGTGGAACTTAGTTTGCGAATTTACCCTGGTCTCAATTAGGATACAAGTTCCTCTCTATTTGCCATCTTGGACATCAAAAAAGAGGGAAATCCCCTCCTTACGAATTTAATTCTGCCAAGTCATCTAGATACTGGTTGTTAATGACTGCTAAAATATAGGCATCTGCCTTCAAGAGGTCATTAGGTCCAAACTGGACATCTAGCGGTGAATTTTCTTGTTCACGAAATCCTAGGACATTGAGATTGTATTTGCCACGTAGATTTAGCTGGCTCAGACTTTGACCTTCCCAAACACTCGGAATCTTCATCTCCACGATAGACACATTTTTATCCAGCTGAAAGACATCAACATTGTTATGAAAGAGAATGGTCTGCGCTAGAGACTGCCCCATTTCATACTCAGGCGAAATCACCGAGTCAGCACCGATTTTTTCCAGCACCTTCTTGGCTGTCTGGCTTTTGACCTTGGCAATAACCCTTGGTACCCCCAAACTCTTACAGTGCATGACTGCAAGCACACTCGACTCTAGATTTTCCCCTGTCGCGACTACAACTGTATCACAGGTATCAATACCAGCGGTTCTGAGGAGTTCCTCATCTGTAATATCGCCCACAACTCCACGCGCCAAAACAGGCTCAAATTGATTGATACGCTCGGCGTGGTCATCGATGGCAATGATATTCATATCTTGCTTGGCTAGGGCCGTCAGGACACTACTCCCGAAAATCCCCAAACCTAAAATTCCAATCGTACGATCTGACATAGTTCTTCCTTTCTTATCCAATACTAATATCTGCTTTCATATACTGAATCAAATCTTTCTTATCAGGCTGGTAATCCGCTAGACTAACCAACAAGGTCAAAGGACCGATACGGCCAATGAACATGAGCACCATGACAATACTGAGGGCTAACTTGCCCAATTCTGGTGTCAGATTTGCCGTTACCCCAACTGTCGCAAGGGCTGAAATGGTCTCAAACATAAGGTAGATAAATCGCGGTGTTCCTTCTGCTGTAATTCCCAGCAACACCAAGCCCAACAGGAAGGTCATCAAAAAGATAATGAAGACACTAAAGGATTTTTGGACTGTGCGAGCCTCAATGGTTCTCTGCGCCACATTGGCATGAGGTAAGCCCAGCAATTCACTACGCGCAAAGACCAACAAGACAAAGAAAGTCGTAATCTTGAGCCCCCCAGCCGTCCCTCCAGGAGCTCCACCGAGAAACATCTGTAGGATATAGATAAACAAGGTCACAGGCCGAGCTTGGGTATAGTCAATAGAAGCAAAACCAGCCGTTCTCATGCTGACGGTTTGGAAAAAGCTGACCAGCACTTTCTCTGGAACACTGAGATTGCCAATGGTCCCTGGATTGTGCCACTCCGTAAAGAGTGTGGATACTGTCCCAAACAGTAAAATCCCTGCAGTCAAGAAGAGGACCAACTTGGTGTGGAAACGCAGACGGCGTTTTTTCTTCTTGTCAAACTGGGTTGCCAAGTCAAACCAGACCATAAAGCCAAGACCACCTGTGATAATCAAGCCAGCAATGACTAGATTGATCAAGGGATCCGTCTGAAAAGCCACTAAACTGCTGCTGCCAAAATTATCAAAACCAGCATTACAAAAGGCTGAAATGGCTAAAAAGATGGAGGTAAAAATGCCTCTTCCCCAGCCGAACTCAGGAATAAAACGGAAACTTAGCAGGAAGGCACCCAAGCCCTCCACCAGAAAAGTCGTCAAAAAGATGGAGCGCATAAAGGCCTTCAGTGACCGAGTCTCCCCGTAACTAAAGCTCTCCTGAATAGTTTCACGACTGCGAAGACTGAGCTTTTGCTTCCCCTGAATATAAAAGACTCCGATAAAGGTCATGAGTCCCAGACCACCAATCTGGATCAAGAGCATACAAATCAACTGCCCCCAGACATTATAGGTAGTAGCCACTGGTTGCGTAGAAAGGCCAGTCACACAGACCATGGACACCGTCGTAAAAAGATGGTCAAAATAAGTGGCCTGCGAATCACTCGCCTGAACAAAGGGCAAACTCAAAAGGAGAGATCCTATAAAAATAACTCCAGCGAAACTCAGAAAAATTCGACGAGCAGGCGAAAGTCCGCCCAAGGCTCTTTCAATTTTTTTCACAAATAATTTGAATAACATACATCCATTGTACCATAAAAAGAAGAATAGTAGCTAAAACTGAGAGGCTATCTCAAGACAGAGTTCCAAAGCCTTCTCGAAAGCTTCTGAACCCCAGTCACGACTGTCGTACTGGTCCAAGTCTGCTAAGGAATCAGCTGTGAACAGCAACTCTCCCCAGAGAACTCCACGCAGTTGGGCTACTGCCGCAAGCGCAGAACACTCCATAAACTGGGCTGCTGGAGCGGAACCAACAGGAGCCTGAGCCAGACAGATCTCCTCGCCCTTGTAGTTGAAGACATAGACTGGATAGGTCTTGGTGGCAGAAACGAACTCACCAACACAGTCCGCCTCGACTTCCCTCGCATAGCGATCAATCTCTTCACCTAAAAAAGCATAGACACACTTCTTGGGCAAGTGCAAATCCAACCCCTCGTGATTGGGCATGATGACCGCCTGAGGATTGTCATCAAACTCTAAAATAGGAATCGCATGTTTCTGAATCATAACTCATCTCCTCTAATTTTGTACTATTGTATCAAAAGCTGACAAAGTGTCAAGGAGGGGAATAGAAAAAAACATCCCAGTTACGAAATGCTTTAAAATTAATCAATGAAACAAACTTGCTAAGATATAGAGTAGGTAAATGTGAGTTGGGTAAAAGATGATGGAATCCATAAAAAAGAAACAACCTCCGCTGTTCCTTCTTACTTCTATTTCACAGGTATCTCCTTAATCACGCGCGCGGGATTACCAGCTAGGACAACGTTGTCGCCAAAAGACTTGGTAATAACGGCCCCTGCTCCTGCCACTACGTTATTGCCTAGTGTCACTCCAGAAAGGACAATGACTCCACCACCTGCCCAGAAATTGTCACCGATGGTGATGGGCTTGCCGTATTCGACACCTGAATTACGTTCATGCGGATCCAGCGGATGGAGTGGGGTTAAAAACTGACAGTTGGGGCCAATCATGGCATTGTCTCCGATGCGAATCGGGCAAACATCCAGCATGGTCAAGTTCCAATTAGAATAAAAATTTTCCCCTAGATGGATATTGACTCCATAATCGACCACCAGGCGTGGATTGACATAGAGATTTTGCCCAGTCGAACCAAACCAAGTCTTAATAATCTCCGCCCCCTTCAAGGGATCTTCTTCCTTGTTAAAGGCAGCCTGTTTTTGGCGAGAAGCCTGAGCCAAGGCCCGCAACTCAGGATCAAACGGATGATAGGGTTCTCCTGCAATCATTTTCTGGTATTCACTGGTCATTGTATTCTTCTCCTTATTCCCTACTATCATATCAAAATGTTTACATATCTGACTAGGATAAGGGGTACTTTCTACAATTTATGCTCTGATTTTTAACACATCTTGCCTATCTTGCTAAACGAATACGGGTCACAATTCCGTCTGGATCTGTAACTTCCAGCTGGCTAGATGTCAGCCACTTGATTGGTGCATCAACTTCCTGTGCTCGCTCGGCAATCGTTAACAATTCTTCCTTACTCGCGACTTCAATGACATAGTAGGCTAAGCCTAGCAAACCTTGCTTACGCGGAGCTAGGCCTTTTCCTCCCCATTCGTTGACTGCTAAATGATGATGATAGTCCCCAGCCGCAATCCAACTAGCGCTAGGCAAACTGAATTTATCCTCTAGTCCTAACACCTTTTGATAAAACTGGCTGGACTTTCGACTATCCTTGACGGAAAGATGGATATGCCCCATTCTCGTACCTTCTGCTAGGATAAAGGGCTCTACTCTTTCCCCCAACTCATAGATATCCTGCTCCGCAAGGGCCTCTGTCACCCCAATAATGCGTCCATCTTCTCGAATATCCCATGTGGAAACTGGCTTATCTCGATAGAGCTCGATGCCATTCCCCTCCAAATCTTCCAAGTAAAGGGCCTCACTGTAACCGTGATCTGCACCGCCAACAAGAGGAATCTGTAAATCTGTCAGGTGTTTCAATACATCAGCCAATGCCTTGCGTGTCGGCAAGAGAATAGCCAGATGGTAAAGGCCATAATATTCCCTTACTTCTCCACTCTCTTGTGCTTGAATCAGCTGAACCAAGGCTTTTCCACCAAGTCCTAGAATAGCCTCTGTCTCAGTCTGTGATAAGATTTCCAAACCAAGCACTTGCTGATAAAAGGCTGTTTGACTTGCCAAATCCTTTACATTTAAAACTGCCTCTGCCAAATAAATGTGACTCTTGTATTCATAGGTCATAAATAGACCTCTTTTCTAGTTGTAATTATTTTTATTACAACTATTATATAATTTCTATCAAGAAAGTCAAGCCAGACAACTTATAGAAACTCCCCTAGCAAAAACAATCCCAGAAAAATCTTCTAGGATTGTTTTGTGTTTATTTAACCGGCTCTATAATATTTGTAATGGGTAAATCCCCTATAGATATCATAAATCGGGATATACATAAGGAAATCATCGCTAAACTGGAGTACAATGCTCCATTTTGTCCTGATTTCGGAATCCAAATGAAGAAACATGACTTTCAAAAAAGCTATCAAATTTATTGCTATAAATATATATGGTGCTCCCATAGCAATAGTTAAAACAACTTTTCTTAATGCTAAAATTATCCTCTATCATCTCTATGAAAATCTATCGTTACTATCAAATTGGAAATTTCATGCTCAATTTTTTCTTTTTCTAACACTCAATCCCAAACCCAAGAGAAGTCCGATTGACCCAAGCACAAATAAGTTTTTATCATCAGTATTCGACGTCCTTGGTAACTCCTTAGCAGAATTCGCTAATTTTCTATCAGAACTAAGAATCACATTCTCATTCGAAGGAATTAGAAGTGTTTTCTTGTCTTCTTCTCCTTCTACAGCTTTGATTCCTCTTAAGATAACTTGATTAATCGGTTCTTTGGTAATATCGTTAGATAGCACACGACGTGTTTCTACACCATTGTCACTACTAATTTCTGTAATGATGGTACGCTGACCTTTCTCTCCTACAATCAAGACCTTAGTTTGACCTTTTGGTAAGCTAGCACTATTCCTATATTCAGTAGTAAAGTCAGTCTCCTCTATACGGGTTTCCACACTTGGTTTTTCAACCATTGGCAATAGAGGACCATCTTCTGGAATAGTGCGACCGATAACCTTCACACCCTGATAGATGATTGTTGGAGTTGCTTCTTGCACAATTTCACTGGTTTGAGAAAGGATAATTCCAGTACGTATACCGTGGTCTGTTTCATAGATAGTGGTAATCTTACGCTGACCTGCACGACCTTGAACAGTCTGACTTTGACCTTTCAGGAGTGAAGGGTCTTCTCGGTACACAAGTACTGGTGCGATTTCTTCTATGCTAACAACATTTTCTTGACTCTTAATAGGCTTAGTACCAACTAGGGTAATTTCAGGTTGAGAGGCCACTACATTTTCCTCACGGACAGAGAGAACCTTGTCTGTTTTCACGCCATCTAATGTTTGGTATAGCTTCACAACAGTCTTAGAACCTGCACGACCTGACTGTTTCAGCTGAGTTTGATCTGTATAGAGATCAGAGCTAACCTCAGTCAAGCGTTCGTAAGGAATTGATACCGTTTCACGAACTTCTTCTTTCCCTTCTACAGCTTTGATCCCTATTAAGACAACTTGATTAATCGGTTCTTTGGTAATATTGTTAGATAGCACACGACGTGTTTCTACACCATTGTCACTACTAATTTCTGTAATGATGGTACGCTGACCTTTCTCTCCTGCAATCAAGACCTTGGTTTGACCTTTTGGTAAGCTAGCACTATCCCTATATTCAGTAGTAAAGTCAGTCTCCTCTATACGGGTTTCCACACTTGGTTTTTCAACCATTGGCAATAGAGGACCATCTTCTGGAATAGTGCGACCGATAACCTTCACACCCTGATAGATGATTGTTGGAGTTGCTTCTTGCACAATTTCACTGGTTTGAGAAAGGATCATTCCAGTACGTATACCGTGGTCTGTTTCATAGATAGTGGTAATCTTACGCTGACCTGCACGACCTTGAACAGTCTGACTTTGACCTTTCAGGAGTGAAGGGTCTTCTCTGTACACAAGTACTGGTGTGATTTCTTCTGTGCTAACAACGTTTTCTTGACTCTTAATAGGCTTAGTACCAACTAGGGTAATTTCAGGTTGAGAGGCCACTATATTTTCCTCACGGACAGAGAGGACCTTGTCTGTTTTCACACCATCCAGTGTTTGGTATAGCTTCACAACAGTCTTAGAACCTGCACGACCTGACTGTTTCAGCTGAGTTTGATCTGTATAGAGATCAGAGCTAACCTCAGTCAAGCGTTCGTAAGGAATTGATACCGTTTCACGAACTTCCTCTTTCCCTTCTACAGCTGGAATACGAGTGTAATCAATTGTCATATCACGTGTAACATCTTCTGGAAGGGAAAGAATATAACTTCTTCCATCCTGTGATAAAACTAGGTTTTTACCTTGATATTTGGCTTGATAACCTGTCACAACTGGAGCCGTTGACAAATCTGTTCCAACACGTCCTGCATTGCTACGGTCGTTAGGATAAGCTATTCTTATTGTCTCTGACGGTAATTTCAGTACCCATTGTCCAAGTTTACGATAATAAATAGCATCCACTCTTGCTGGGATATTTGGAGTGCTTGATAATTCTGGTTTCTTCAATTCATTTGCTAGGTAACCAATCACAACTGGAGCTGAAACTGCTGGAAATTTATTTTGTTCAGCAATCCAACCCGTATAAAGAACAGCTTTGGTTACAAGATTAACAGTTGCTGTTCTTCTATAATTAAGAACAGCTTCGTGAGCAGGCGCAATTTCCTCACCTTGTGTATTCAAGAAACGAGTCGTACGACTAACCGACTTCTGTAAGTCTTTTTCTGTCAAACCAGCTGGCCAAGTAAGCTTCAACTGACTATCTACCAATGAATCTTTTTCTTTAGACTGACTAGCATCAATCTTCTCCACCCTTGGTGTAAGCACAATAGTAAACTGAGTAACCACACGACTGTTGTCACCATAAACAGGAGTTGTTGTCTGATGAAATTCATCTGTAACAATCCGATAACCTTTGTTCAAGAAAGATAAAATTTCCCTGTCTACAGACTCACTATCAATCACTTCACCTGTTTTTCCAGTTAAAGAAACAGTTGATAAGACCGCTTTATTAGATTGATTCACAAAACGAATCTGAACACTTTGATTATCTTTATCATAACGAATGATGCTATCTTGGGTGGCATCATCAGGACGTGGTGCTAGATATCCTTCTGCTGGACGATCCGTATTTTTCAGGGTCAAATAATTCCCATCTTTACCAATCGCACGGTAACCCGCTACATAAGGAATAGTAACCGTACTATGATTACCGATAACACTCGCATCTAAATAGCTATTGGGATAAGAGATCCTATTCATTTCAGAATTTGGAGTTTGAACAATCCAAGAACCTAATTTCTTATAACGGACACTAGTTGTCACCGAAATTGGTACCAAAGTATGAACATTTTTTTCGATATTTTGGTTAGTAATCAAAGATCTATCAGCCAAATATCCAGCCTGTATAGGAACAACAAGACTGTCAAACTCTGACTTAGCCAAGACCCAAGAACCATAAGTAACCGTACCTTTAACCAGATCAACAATAGCATTACGACTATAAGCGACTGTCTGTACTGTATCTGGGAAAACTTTTCCGTCATCAGCAACATAATGTATAGTTCGGGTTACAGTTCTATTCAAATCATCGTAGCTCAAACCAGCTGGCCACCTTAAGTCATTGTTGATATCAGGATAAAGGAGAGAACCGGCTACTTTTGGATCCGTTGGTTCAACAGTGCGAGTACGGATTGGCAGACGAACATTGGTAGTATCCAGTGGAATATCTGTCACGCTATCCAAAGTCCCTGTTTGAATACCTGTTACAGTCGCCCCCTCATCCTCTGGTTTCCATTGGAAATGAAGGGTACGATTATCATACTGAGTAACAAAAGGCAGTTTTCTACCATTAGATAATGTTAAAACCAGACCTTTTCGAGCAAGTACCTCACCATCATAACGTATAGAAACTAAGTTATCATCTGTCGTCACTTGAGCAGAAACTGCCCGAACCTTTGGATTTAAGAAATCCCAGTTAAATTTTCTAAAGGAAAGAGTATAGTCATTTTCACCATCTTCACTATGCTCATAGAGAAGACCAAACTCACCATTACCTAGATTTTGAACAGAATTATAAGCAAACTTACCAGCTTGGACCAAATTATGTCTGATCCATTTCAAACTACCATCTGATTGAACTTCTGCAAGTCGAGCATAGCCATTTTCACGACCACCTCCATTAGCATTTACTAATACAATGTACTCCCGACCATTTTGCACAGTGTGAACTGCTGAAAGTTGTACATAAACATCTGGAATATCACTAATTGTTTCAACAGCACTCCAAGTAGCACCACCATCTTTACTAGTAGAAAATTGAACATGACCACTTCGATTACGCATAAACATCTTGAGTGTGCCATCATTTAACTCGACAACAGTAGCCTCAGTCAATTCTGCTGCTGTGTTTCTCATAGTATTAGAATTCAAAGTTTCCCCTCTGAAGATACGACCATCATTAGGAGAAGCTCCCATATGCCAAGTCAAACCATGATCATCAGAATAAATTACACGAGAAGACTGAGAACCATTGAGATGAGATACATAATTAGTTGAATACATAGGTACTACTAAACGTCCTGCATATCGACCATTCTTCAATGCGATACCTGAACCTGGACCCGTACCCAAAAATTTCATCCAATCTTTCTTTATCTGGGGTGTAATGTCCCTTGGCGCTGACCAAGTTTTTCCGTCATCATTACTCTCTGAAATCCATATAAAGTTATCCTTGGCTACACGAAAAGGAGAGTCAGTTGTTGGGTTAAAATATATATTTCCCACTAACTTACTGCCATTATACAAATCACCTGTATCACTATACTTATTATCAGACTTAGTCGATTTAGTGATTACATGATAAGATGTCTTTTGATTATTGCTATCATAAATATAATCATCTTCCCGAATAGTATATTTTTCATTTCCCTTATATACTATCTGGTATGTTCGACCATTGACAACTGTATAAGACTCTTCACGAGTAACACTCATACCCAAAATCCCTTGTCCTTCTGGAAAGACATCATAGATAGAATAAATTTTCTTTGTCTGAGGATCTTGAACTAGAACCATATCAATAGAAATAGGAGAACCAATATTAGCATTTCTAGCTATTGGATTATCACGAATATTTAAAATATTAATTCGTTCACCCCAAGTTTTGCCACCATCCTCACTTCGACGAACAACCATTCCGATATCACCCCAGTCAGAATAATGCAAACGACGTTCATCCGCTCCTGCAATAATCGTACTATCAGCCGTTTTCAGCAATGATGGTATACGATAAGAATAAATACCATCACTATTTTTCTGACCATTCAATCCAGCTTGAAAAACAACCTTATTATCTGTTAATTCAGCTGAACTAAGAGACTTGTTTCCCTGAGGATCTCGAAGAAAAACAGCACTTCGTTGTCCTACCTCTGTGTCACTGAAGGCATAATCATAAATCGTTAGATTACGAATATCTAGATTAGTCCCCCAAACTTTACCATTTCCACGTTGCATAGCTCCTAACTGCATATTGGTCAAGTTTTGCATAGCTGTCAAAAAAAGACCCGATTTAGTAGAAGCTTTGGATAACCTACCATTAACATAAAGTTTTGCCTCACCAGCATCTACATTAACATTAGGTCGAGAAATAGTAAAGGTCAACGAGTTCCACTCATTAGGACGAATACTTTCCTTTCCATCTTCAAAACGATCGTACTGATAGCTCCCCTCTTTTCCTGTTCTAGCCTCTACAACAGGCTTGTTTCCACTTACTCCTAAAAGGAAATACTCATTTCGACTTGAAGTACTAGAGGTAGAAAATACACTATATAAATTCGGTACCGTTTCTGTTGCTTTAAACTCAACATGAACAGTAGCATTGGTCAAATTCTTGACCTTTTTCAAATCTGAACTAAGGTCAGTACTCTTATCTGCATTATTATTTGTCTCCACGTCATCTACCGATACCACTTCTGAATTCTTGAATATCTCACGAGCATAGTAATCGTCTTCTTTTTTCATCTCCTCAGCACTAGCTGTTACCTTGACTACTGGAGCATCTTCTACTGTATTTGTATGATTAGATATTTTGTTGGAAGTATCATCACTAGAACTGGACACCGTACTGCTTCCTATAACATCAGTTCCTTCTATAACAGTAGGTTCTTTCTCAAGTTCAGCTGCACTAACAGGACTAGACACTGAAGCTCCAAAAACCAACGCTGTACCTAATAAAACAGAGCAAAGCCCAACTTTATACTTACGAAAAGAGAATAGTTGTCGCTGATTTGATGATTTTATTATTTTTTCTTTCATATTAAACCAATTTCTAACAATCAAAGGATACTATTTTTGAAGACTGAAATTTTGTCTATCAAAATCCTATAAATTTAATTATACCCCAATTATCAAGTCAAGTGCAAGAAAGTTGTTCTTCTGATTAAGTGAACATCTTGCAATCTATTTGACTTGGCTAAACAGCTTCGCTTTCTAATTTCTAGGCTCAGGCTAAAACAGTTCACTGGACTGTTTTACTCCAACATCTTAGCCATGCTATGAGTCGTGTACGTGTCCAAATCATGAATCAATTTGAGCGAAAATCCCATGAATACAAGGCCATCAAACGCTATTGGAAACTCATTCAACAAGATAGTCGTAAACTGAGTGATAAACGATTTTATCGCCCTACTTTTCGTATGCACTTAACGAATAAAGAGATTCTAGACAAGCTTTTGACCTATTCAGAAGAGTTGAAACACCACTACAACCTCTATCAACTCTTGCTTTTTCACTTTCAGAACAAGGAACCTGACAAATTCTTCGGACTTATTGAGGACAATATAAAGAAGGTTCATCCTCTTTTTCAGACTGTCTTTAAAACCTTTCTAAAGGATAAAGAGAAGATTGTCAACGCCCTTCAACTACCCTATTCCAACGCCAAATTGGAAGCGACCAATAATCTCGTTAAACTTATCAAACGAAATGCCTTTGGATTTCGGAACTTTGAAAACTTCAAAAAAAAGGATTTTCATCGCTCTGAATATCAAAAAAGAAAAAGTCTGGGACAAAAGTCCCTTAGCTTGCAAAAAAAGCAACGGATTTGCCGTTGATTTTTTTGCATGGTTGCGATAGTCTTGGTAAAATAGAATTGCCCAATAAACCATTTAGAAAGGCTATCCCATGCATATTCACTATAACACAAATCAAACAACTTTACCACTAGAAATTAGTTCCTTCTTGCCACAAGACCATCTCGTTTTTACTATTGAAAAGGTGGTGAATAGCTTAGAGGATCATCACTTTCATGACTTCTATCATGAATTTGGTCGCCCATCTTATCATCCTAAGATGCTTTTAGCTACTCTGCTATTTGCCTATTCACAAGGGATTTTCTCTGGACGAAAAATTTAAAAAATGCTGGTTGAAAATCTGGCTATGCAGTACCTAACAGGACAGTTGGTTGTCAGCTACGGCACCATCAATCGGTTTCGTGTCGCTGAAGGGATGGAAGAACTCATTCGTAATCTTTTCATTGACATCAATCTTCGTTTAAAAATGGAAGAGTTAGTGACCTTAGATTGTCTGTTTATTGACGGGACTAAGATTGAAGCCAATGCCAACAAGTATAGTTTCGTGTGGAAGAAAGCGACAGACAAGTTTTCCGCCAAACTTCAAGAACAGATACAGGTCTATTTTCAAGAAGAAATCACACCCCTTATCCATCAGGCTATTAAGCTGGATGAAGAAGAGCCTATCTCCTCAGATCAGTTGCTTGTATTCGCTCAAGTCCTTGAAGAAGAATTGGAAAAACTGAACCAGGACATTGAGGAGACACCCGTTAAAGGGAAAGATGAACGTAAAGCCCAGCGTCGTAAACTCAAGAAAGTCTTGCGTAAAGTCAAGGATGATTTTTCAGTAGGTGCTGAAAAATATGAGGGCTATCAGGAGACATTTGAAGGGCGTAACAGTTTTTCCAAAACAGATCCAGATGCTACTTTTATGCGAATGAAGGAAGACCATATGAAAAATAGCCAACTCAAGGCCGCTTATAATCTTCAAATCGCTACTGAAAACCAATTTGTTCTTCACTATGATGTCTTCTCAAATCCGACAGATACCAAGACTCTTCTACCCTTACTTGAAACTTATCCGCATGACGTAAAGACAGTTGTCGCAGATGCTGGATATGGAAGTGAAGAAAACCTCCTTCGTCTAAATTAAAAGGAGGTGAACCATCTGATTAAATATGCCATGTTTGATAAGGAACAGAAGAGAGGGTATAAACAGTCAGCTAGAAACTTAGTGAATTGGCATTATAATGACAAGGAGGATAGCTATACACATCCTGAAGAGTGGTACTATCGTTTTCACCATATCAAACATCAGAAAACACAGACGGACTTTCAACAGGAAATCGAGGTTTACTACGCTGATGAACCTGAATCAGCCCCTCAAAAGGAACTGTATATGAACGAACGCTATCAGCACTTAAAAACGAAAGAATGCCAGGCGCTTTTATCTCCCCAAGGTAGACAGATTTTCGCTCAACGCAAGATTGATGTGGAACCTGTCTTTGGGCAGATAAAGGCTTGTTTGGGTTACAAGAGATGTAATCTGAGAGGGAA
Organism: Streptococcus mitis; assembly: GCF_901542415.1. Taxonomy (NCBI): domain Bacteria; kingdom Bacillati; phylum Bacillota; class Bacilli; order Lactobacillales; family Streptococcaceae; genus Streptococcus; species Streptococcus mitis. Next base: position 1,445,783 of record NZ_CABEHV010000004.1, read on the forward strand.
GCGTCAAGTGAGAATTGACATGGGATTGGTACTTATGGCCAATAACCTCCTAAAATACAATAAGAGAACGACTCAAAATTAAAAAGCTAGAGTTCCGCAATTGGAAATCTCTAGCTTTTTTGTGGCTGAGAACTATTTTGTCTCAGACTCAGATCTTAACTTTTCTCAACCCACTACAGTTGACAAAGAGCCATAAAAATGAAGAGAAGCAGTATTTCTCCTCTCCATATTTAAAATTATAGTAACAAATATAGGTTATCTAAAGTTGTGAAAGCAACTCCTTTAGTTTCTAGTTTACCCATTCACCATTTCCATTTACTTTATAACCGTCTGGTGTTGTTGTGCTGACTGCCAAAGCTCCAGAGCCATATGCATAATACCAGTATTGGCCAACTTTAAACCAACCTGTCTTCATGATACCTGACGCATCAAGGTAGTACCAGATTCCATTTTCTTTGAGCCAGCCTGTCTTCATAGCACCTGAGCCATCAAAGTAGAACCATCTATTTCCGTCTGTACCCCAGCCTGTAAACATAGCACCTGAGCTACTCAAGTAATACCAGCTACCATCTACTTTTACAAATCCTGTCTGCATGACACCTAGGTCATCCAAGTAGTACCATTTACCACCCGTTTTCACCCAGCCTGTCTTCAGATCACCAGACTCATAGAAATACCATTTTCCATCTGTTTTCACCCAACCAGATTGGTCTGAACTAGAAGTTCTAAATTCTTTCAGCGCTTTTTCAACTACGACTGCTTTATTTTTAACTGTTGACAAGTTAGATGAAGTCACTTCTGCATATTGAATAGCAGGACCGTAACTGCCTACCAACTCTTCTGAAGTAGCAGCATCACCAAAAGCCTGAGCAATCGTTACGGCATTATATGGGTTATTTGGGTTCTTAAAGGCAGCAATCCCCATATGTGTAAATTTAGGGCTAATCAAAGTTTCATAATGACCAGAGCCACCTTTTGCTGAACCACCTGATTTTTTCTTCACGTAGTCTGCTTTTTCAGCACTCCATTGTTCAAGAGCTTTTAGAAAACCATCATGGTTCCAACCCAAGTTTTCTCCTAGTACACTGTTTCCTGATGGGAAGGCACTCCAGATTTCTTTACCAGAAAGACGAGTATGGTCCATGGTTACAGAAGCTTCTGCAGCTCTGGCAAAAGCTGCCTTTTCTAGGTCAGTCGACCATTTGATAGGGACATACTTATCTACCAAACCTTCGTCAGCTGCCTCTTTACGGATAGCATTGATGGCATCTAAGATAGCTTGTTGGTCTGGAGTCAAAAATTCTCCCTTTAATCCAACCAAAACATTGCCACTAGCAGGGTTAAGCACTTCTGAACTCAAGACATTTTCATTTCTACCATCTGCAGATTGTGTTGCCACAAGTCTGTCATTGGCAAAAACATCATTTGTCAAAACTGCTCCAGCTAAAGTCAAAGCCAAGGCGCTAGCAAATACAATTTTCTTCATTTTTTTCTCCTTTTATCCTTTAGATAGGACAGGTATTTTCAATATTAAATTATATCATATTTTCCTATTCTTTGCCCATTTCTACTAATGTTATAAGATAAATACTATTCCCCAAAAAGTAGAAATTCCTATCCTTTTATTTCACAACAAGCTCATAACGTGTCTTACTGGTGAAGGTTTGACCGGCTTTAAGAATGACTTGGTCTTTGAGGTCGCTATGAATGGCATCTGGTAAAGCCTGCGCTTCAAGTGCAATCCCATTGTGCTGTACCATTGGCTGACCTCCTATGATGACACTCTCATCCACAAAGTTTGCTGTGTAGACTACAAAACAAGGAGCTTCTGTCTTGAAAAGCAGGAAGCGACCTGAATTTTGGTCATAAAGGAAACCAGCATTGTCATGACCTGCAGGAAGGGCAAATGGATGATCCAAACCAGATACCAGCTGGATTTGCTCATCTTCCTCTGCAAAGATATCCTTCAACAAGGCACCATTGTAGATGTGCTTGACCACATCACGAGTAGCATCTGGAGTTTTGGCAGGAACACCGTCGGGAGCGATTGGGTAAATGCCCTCTGTGTTTAGTTGGAAGACATGACGGTCAATCGTCTGCGTGAAATCACCAGACAAGTTGAAATAGCTGTGGTTTGTTGGATTGACCAGCGTATCCTGATCGGTCGTTACCTTGTAGCTGATTTCATAGGCACCAGTTTCTTCTAAGTGGTAACTGATCCAAATCTTGAGATTTCCAGGAAATCCTCCTGTCCCATCTGTACGCTCTGTGTAGAGGGTCAAGCCATGGTCGCTCACCTCAATTAGTTCAAACAAGCTCGAATCCCAACCAGTTGAACCACTGTGGTTACAGTTGCTAGCATTGTTGACTTCAAGTTCATAGGTCTTGCCATTTAATTCAAATGTCGCACCTGCAATACGTCCCGCCACAGGACCTACGCTAGCTCCATGCTTGGGACTATTGCCCATATAGCTGTCAAAATCATCAAAGCCCAAAATAACGTTGGCAAAATTTCCAGCCTTGTCAGGTGTGACATAGCGCAAGATGGTCGCACCATAAGTCGTAACCTCAAGCTGGTAGCCACCGTCCGTCTCAAATCGATAGGCCAAGACATCCTTTCCCTCAACATTTCCAAATACACGCTCTGTGTATGCTTTCATTCTGTTCTCCTTTTACTATTTCTCTCAAGCAAACAAACCATAGAAAGCCTACTGACAATCTATGGTTTACTTGTATGATTTACAAACTCCTTTATCAAGAATCTATAAACAAAGTATTACTTTTGATATTCGTGGATGATCACACCTTGTACCACACGGTTTACTGTACCTGTAGGAGACGGTGTGTCAGGTTTATTTTCTACCTTAAGTGAAGTCAATAGGGCAAAGAGTTGGGCATAAACAATGTAAGGGAAGACACGGTAAATATCATTCAAGACACCACCACAACCAAGAGCCACTTCTTTGACATTTTCAAGGTCAAAGGCTTGATCACTCAAAAGCACAACACGACGAGCAATCTGGTCACCAGCAACTTCACGAACCAAGTCCAAGTCATACTTGCAAGTGTAGTCTGTCGTTGTACCAAATACCAAAACAACTGTATCTTCGTTGATAAGAGATTTTGGACCGTGACGGAAGCCGACTGGGCTTTCATACATAGTCGCAACTTGACCAGCAGTCAGTTCCAAAATCTTAAGCTGAGCTTCATGAGCAAGTCCAAAGAAAGGACCAGCTCCTAGATAGATGACACGGTTAAAGTCTAGGTCAACAAGTTCTTTGACATCTTCTGCATTGTCTAGAATTTTACGGGCAAGACTAGATACAACTTCAAAACGTTCAGCTTTAACAGCAAATTCTGTAGGATCAAAGACTAAGAGAGCTGTCAACATCATAGACGTAAAGCTAGAGGTCATGGCAAATCCAGCATCATTGGAAGCAGCTGGTTGCAAAAGCAAGAGATTGCGCTCATCTCCATGAGCTTGAAGAGCCAACTTACCGTCCGCTGCACAAGTAATCGTCACTTGATAAAGCTCATCCACCAAGGCTTTAGCCAAATCAACAGTCGCCACACTTTCAGGCGAATTTCCACTACGAGCAAAAGACACAAGGACAGTTGCCACATCTTTTTTCAAATAAGTTTCTGGATTGGCAACGATATCTGTGGTCGCAATAGCATTGAAATTCCATTTGCGTTCGTCATAGACTTCCTTAAAGTAAGGTACCAAGGTATCTCCCACATAAGCAGAAGTTCCAGCACCTGTCAAGATAACCTTGATATAGTCATGTTTATCAGCAATCTCTTGCAGGAAGGCTGCAATTTCTTCACGTTTTGCTTGATAAGATTCAAAAGCTTCTTTCCATACATCAGGCTGTTGGTAGATTTCACGTGTAGTGATTTCTGCACCCAATTCGATCAAGTCTTCTTTTGTATAATGTAGCATTGAGTTCCTCTTTTTCTATTAAATATGGGAATGGGAGTAAGCCCCATTCCCATGTATATTCTATATAAAATGCTCTAACGATTTTCACGTTATCACATCGTATACTCAATGAAAATCAAAGAGCAAACTAGGAAACTAGCCGCAGGCTGCTCAAAACACTGTTTTGAGGTTGCAGATAGAACTGACGAAGTCAGTAACATATACCTACGGCAAGGCGACACTAGTATGGTTTAAAGAGATTTTCGAAGAGTATTATTCATCTTCGTCATCATCGAAGCCAGCTAACAGGTCATTAACTTTCACAATGCTTTCTGCAGCACGGTTCTTATAGTCCGCATCTGCACCTGTAAGGCTCGCATTGATAAATTCAATCACCATTGGAAGATTCATCCCTGCGTAAAGTTCGATGTCACGACCTTCCATAATCAAACGGCTTACCACGTTACATGGTGTTCCACCGAGAAGATCCGCAAAGACTAGGAAATCATCCAATCCTTCAATAGCAGCTTCAAATTTTGCAGTAAATTCTTCTGGGCCATCTTCTGGAAGAAGAGCCACTGCATGAATGTTATCTTGTGGGCCCATAATCATTTCTGTGCTGCCTTTAAGCTCCTCACAGAAGCGACCATGGCTGACCAAAATTAATGATTTTACCATAAAACTTATTTAGGTCCCATTCCAAATGCAAAGTGACCAAGGGCAGAAAGACCTACTGCAAGAGCGATAATGATACCGATAGCTTTAGTAGAGGTCATACCTTTCTTACCAAGCAACCAGAAGATAAAGGCAGTAAAGATTGCTGGAAGCAAACGTGGGAAGATTTGGTTCAAGATGTCTTGGAAGTCAATCATTTTTTCACCGATTGGCAATTTATAAGAAACTTCAAAGTTAATCATTGTTGCTACAAGAGCACCCATCATGAAGACACCAAGTACAGATGCAGCGTCAATCAAAGCTGTCAAAGTACTTTGCATGTTATTGATGAGGTTAACCCCTTCTTTATATGCAAATTCCAACTGTTTCCAACGGAAGATGTCATAAGCAACCGCAACTGCAATCCAAAGGAAGATTCCCCAAGGTTGTCCAGCGATAGCCATAGTTGCTGCGATAGATCCCATGATAGCAGGTACAAGCGAACCAAAGATTGTATCTCCAAGAGGAGCAAAGGGTCCCATCAAACCTGTCTTGATACCGTTAACGGCATCTTTTGAACCTACACCATCTTTTTCTTCCATGGCAAGGTCAAAACCAGCGATAATGGTATGGAAGAATGGAGAAGTATTGAAGAATTGAGTATGAACTTTCATCATTTCCTTCAATTCAGGAGTTCCATCCCCATACATTTTACGCAATTGAGGCAAAATCATGTAAAGGTAACCAGAAGCTTGCATACGTTCGTAGTTCCAACCCAATTGGAAAGTAAACAAGCTACGTTTGTTGATTTGATTAAAATCTTCTTTTGTAAGTTTGTAATTAGAATTCGTCATCTTCGATTTCCCCACTTTCTGATGGTGTAGAAGGTTCTGCTACAGCTACTTTTTGGCTATTTTTGAAGTGAAGTACTGCAAGGAAGATACCTACGATAGAGATACCAATCATAGACAAACCTTTGAAGTTGTTCACGAAACCAATTTTTTCAGCAACATCTTTCGGTAGAGTACCTACGATACCAGCAACAGCGCCACCAAGACCTGTTACATATGAGTAAAGAACAGTCAACATAGCTGTCAAACCAAATCCCATTGCAAGGTAGTGAAGGTTACGTTTAACTGGAAGGTAACGAAGCAAGATTGCAAATCCAAGACCTGGAAGCATACGTCCTGCGAGAGTCAAACCATCTGCAACCCATTGGTATTTTGTAACGAAGTCTACTACGTGTTGTACAAATTCACCACCAAAAGCAAGCGCAAAGAAGACTGGAAGGGCACGAGATAGAGCCCAAGGAATCGCACCAAGCAAGTAGTTACGTTCAATACCTTTATAGTCAAAGCGTTCGATTGCAGCATCCACACGGTGAGCGAAGAAAGTAGTTGTCATACGTCCAAGAACGTCGAAGTATGTCAAGAGAGCTGCTACTGGCACAGCGATTGTTGTAATCGCAAGTGCTGTATCAATTCCTTGTGAAACAGAGAAGGCTGTCGCAAGAACCGCACCAGAAGTTGCGTCGATACGAGAAGCACCACCGAAGGTACCAACCCCAAGAACGAATAGCTGCAAGTTACCACCGATAAGCAGACCCGTAGTCACATCTCCCATAATTAAACCAGTAATGAAACCAGCAAATACAGGGGAACCTGCAGATGAAACGATCGTCAACTCATCACAGATTTGATAAGCTGAGTACAAAGTGAGAAGTAAAATTTGCCACCATTGTATCATAACAATGACCTCCTAAAAATTTTTTCCTATTTTAATAAGCTCAAAAAGTCTGAAATTGGATCATTTGGAACCATTTGAGCAGTAAGTTTAACACCTTTTTCTGCCAATTTGTGGAAGTCTTCCACATCCTTGTCCACTACGTTGATAGAACGTGTAATGGCACGAGTTTCTGGTGTTTGAGACATATTCCCAACATTGAGAGTTTCAAGTGGTACACCTGCTTCGACCAAACCAAGGAAGCGGTCTGGTTTACGAGCCACGATAAAGAGACGTTGGCTATCATATTTACCAGCAAGAATATTGGCTGCCGCTTTTTCAATTGGCAAAATACTCAATTTTACACCTGGTGGTGTCGCAAGTTTCAAACCACTCTTTTCAACGTCGTTGTTGACAACTTCGTCATCTACAACCATAATACGTGAAACATTTAGTTTTCCAGCCCAAAGATTGGCTACTTGTCCGTGGATCAAACGTCCATCGATACGGCATCCTACAATTGTCATAAGTTTTCCCCCTTTATATGTTTTAGTGTAGGTTTTCGAGTTAAATGAATCTCTTCTTTATATTCACCCTCTGTCTCAAAGATAATAATGCGGTTTGCACCTTCCTTGAGGTAGCTATGAGGGATATAAAGCGAGAGGGTCGGGCCGACGTTCCAAAAACGTCCTAGATTCTGCCCATTGACAAAGGCAACTCCCTTACCAAACTCAGATAAGTCTAGGTAAGTATCTTTTGGCTCTTGGACTGTAAAGTCATAAGCGTAAAAGGCTGGTTGCCCTTCTGTCCATCCTTTTGAAAAATCAATTTTCTCAGGATTATCTAGTGGGAGTGGATAGTGTTTCCAGTTTAGTAAGAAGTGCAAATCCTTACAAACCCCTGTCCGAATTCCCTTACGTTGCGTATCCGCTAAGAACTTGTGTCCATAGTTGACACGCCCCATATTTTCTACCAAGATATCTAACCTAGATAGCGCTTTCTTTTTACCTTGATAAAAAATATCTTCCCCAATCTCTGTCTGATATTGGGTTTCAACCCACTGACCATCGACATAAAGCTGAGCCCTATCTCGACCGTCAATGATACGAAGTCTTTCTTCTTCTGCATCCCAGTTTGTTTCTGTTCGATAAAGTAGATAGCCATAGCTTTGTCCCAACTCCTCCATCTTTTTAGGATAGAGGCTTTCTACTGGACTTGACAAGCTATCCAAGGTTTCAAACAAGGAAACTTTTTCAACTAGTGGAATAGCATCCAACTCCATACTCTCTTTGTAGAGTGGCTCCAACTGCGGATACTCTGGAAAATGTGTTGCCATCATCTTCTTGACTGCCAGATATTTGGTAGTTGGATTTCCTTCCTCATCTAGAAGGGCATCGTAATCATAAGATGTAACTTGTGGCAGGTCCAAGGTTCCTCGAGCTGAGCAACCATTCATGAAGCCAAAGTTTGTACCACCGTGGAACATGTAAAGATTGATGGAGCCTTGTTCCAAAACCTCTCGAACTGCATCTGCCAACTCTTTTGGATCCCGTGTGATAATCGGTTCTTTCCAACGATTGAACCAGCCATCCCAGAACTCCATACACATGAGTGGCCATTTCTTGCCGTGCTCATCAAAGAATTCCTGCATCTGTGAAAAGTTATAAGGCGCCTTAGAACCAAAGTTCCCTGTTACAAAGAGGTCATCTTCGATTAAAGTTCCAGCTTTCAAAGTAGCTCGCCATGGACCATCTGATGTAAAGAGAGGACAGGTTACGCCACGCTCTTCCATCAACTGTCGAATGGCTCTCAGATAAGCCTTATCTTCTCCATAAGAACCATACTCATTTTCAACCTGCATCATGAGGATGTTGCCACCATTGTCCAACAAATGTGGAACCAATCGTGACAAGAGCTGGTCATAGTAGCGACCGACAGCTTCAATATAGGCTGAATCTGAGGAACGAAGCCTCATATTCTTTGTTAAGAGCCAGGCTGGTAAACCACCGAATTCCCACTCTGCACAGATGAAGGGTGACGGACGAACGATCGCATAGAGACCCAAATCTTGTGCTGTCTGAAGAAATCGCTCCAAATCCAGAGCTCCTTCAAAGTGAAACTCACCCTCACGAGGCTCGTGTAAATTCCAGGCTACATAAGTCTCTACTGTATTAAAACCAAGAGCCTTCAAATTATAGAGCGAATGATACCAATCTTCTGGAGGAACCCTAAAATAATGAATGGCGCCAGATAAAATCTTAAATGATTTTCCATCGAGATAAAAATCATCCCGTATCTCAAATCGTGTCATATTCTTACCTTCTGACAACTAAAGTTTACGCTTTCATTTGTTGATATAGTAAATATATCTCAATATCCTGCATTTGTCAATAGGTTTTCACAATTTTTTTCATTTTTCACTAACTTTTACACAAAAAACTTATAAAAATCTTGTAATATATAGTCATAACACCATTTTAGTACCATGTATAAAAATGTATGTTTTTCTATTTATTCCTAGGTAAATTAACCTTATAGCCTATTATTCTAATTTTTTTATTCAAAAGGCTACTATTCTTTCCAGTTTTATGGTAAAATTTTTAGTGGAGAAGGAAAATCGAGGTGAAAATATGGCAATTCCAAAGTATCAATATATTAAAGATGAGTTAAAGAACAAAATCATTTCTGGTCAATTTGCCAGTGGAGATAAATTCTACACTGAAGCTGAATTGATTTCAATGTATGATGTTAGTTCTATCACAGTTGTTCGCGCTTTAAACGACCTTGCCAAGGATGGCTATATTGTCCGCCAACAAGGAAAGGGTACATTCGTTTCACGCGCACGCAAACATAAACTCGTAGAGTTTTCGGATGTAGAAGTTTTTGAAACGAAAGATGATAAAGTGACCGTCCTTTCTATTGAGCGTGGAAACAAACTAAGCTACTTAGAAAAACTTGGACTACGTGGTGATCAGTTCTACTACAAGATTGAACGCGTACGCGAAACAGGTGGTGTTGTGTACATCTACCATACATCTTACATTCCAGAACAATATATCAACGCAAATTATCCAAATCTTGAATATTATAGCTCAATCTATAACCGTTTCAAATTGGATTACGACATTCACATGAATGATGAACATTTTGAAGAAATCAATGAAATAGCATTTCCAACTCCAGAACATGCGGCTTCGGTCCTCGGAGTCGATGAACAATTCCCAACCGTTTTACAAACCAAGACTACTAAGCTTGAGTCTACTGGTCAAGTTCTCGCATACAGCGAAACATATAAACGAGCGGATTACTACAAGATTAAATTCATTTCATGTGACCGTGATCACTAAGAAGAAAGCCTGAGCCTTGCTTGGGCTTTTTCTATGTTTATTATATGACATTAAAAATGTATTTTCTATATGTCAATTAAGATAGACTAAATTTGTTTAAATTTTACTAAAATATAGGTAATTTTTATCAAAAGTACTTGAAGAAAAAATAAAAATCGAAGTTCTTCTACTCCTATAAATAGAGTAATAGAAATTCGATTTTTATTCTAATTATCCTAAACCAAGACGTTCAAAGATATCATTCACTCGTTTAGTGTAATAAAGAGGGTTGAAAATTTCGTCGATTTCTTCTTGAGTGAGGCGAGAAGTTACCTCTGGATCTGCTTCGAGAAGCGGTTTAAAGTCGACTTGATTGTCCCAAGAGTAGGCTGTTTTTGGTTGTACCAAGTCGTAAGCTTGCTCACGGGTCATACCTTTTTCAATCAAGGTCAACATGGCACGTTGGCTGAAAATCAAACCAAATGTCGAGTTCATGTTGCGAATCATATTTTCTGGGAAGACTGTCAAGTTCTTGACGATATTTCCAAAACGGTTAAGCATGTAATCAATCAAAATGGTTGTATCTGGTGTGATGATACGCTCAGCTGATGAGTGAGAGATGTCACGCTCGTGCCATAGAGCCACGTTCTCATAGGCTGTAATCATGTGACCACGGATAACACGCGCAAGCCCAGTCATATTTTCAGAACCGATTGGGTTGCGTTTGTGAGGCATTGCAGATGAACCTTTTTGCCCTTTGGCAAAGAATTCTTCCACTTCGCGTTGTTCTGATTTTTGCAAACCACGAATCTCAGTCGCCATACGCTCGATTGAAGTTGCGATGCTAGCAAGAACCGCAAAGTACTCAGCGTGAAGGTCACGAGGGAGGACCTGTGTAGAAATTTCTTGAGCACGGATACCCAACTTGTCGCAGACATATTGCTCTACGAATGGTGGGATGTTGGCAAAGTTACCAACCGCACCAGAAATCTTGCCAGCTTCCACTCCAGCAGCCGCATGCTCGAAACGCTCGATATTGCGCTTCATTTCGCTGTACCAAGTCGCCAATTTCAGACCAAAAGTTGTAGGTTCAGCGTGCACACCGTGGGTACGCCCCATCATGATGGTGAACTTGTGCTCCTTAGCCTTATCAGCGATGATGTTGGTGAAATTTTCAAGGTCACGACGGATGATGTCGTTGGCCTGCTTGTAGAGGTAACCGTAGGCCGTATCTACCACATCTGTAGAAGTCAAACCATAGTGAACCCACTTACGCTCTTCGCCAAGCGTTTCAGAAACCGCACGCGTGAAAGCCACCACGTCATGACGAGTCTCCTGCTCAATCTCCAAAATACGGTCGATGTCAAAGCCCGCTTTCTCACGAATCAAAGCCACATCTTCCTTAGGGATTTCCCCTAACTCAGCCCACGCCTCATCAGCCAAGATTTCCACCTCAAGCCAAGCACGGTATTTATTTTCTACACTCCAAATATTCGCCATCTCAGGGCGAGAGTAACGGTCGATCATATTGTTAATTTTTCCTTTCTTCGTAAGCTGTTGGGAATAAGCTATCTAGGTAAACCAAGATTTCTACTCAAACTCCTCTTTTCCAATAAACACAGATGGATAGTGTAGTAATTCATTGAGATCGGTATCCAATGGTAAATCATAAATTGCTAAATAGTTTTCAGGATATAGAGCAACTAGCTCTTCATATTTAGCCTTTACCTTTTCGTGATCACTACTAGCATACAAGACTTCAACGACTGCTCCAGTCTTATCTTTTTCAACAAAAGCATTAACGATGATTTGAATCATAGACTTGTCCTAAAAATCTATCCCTTTCCCAAACTCCTCCACCTCATCCGGCGCATCACTAAACAAAGTCACATGCCCCATCTTGCGGTTGTGCTTCGCTTCTATTTTACCATACATGTGGAGGTGGGCGCTTGGATTTTCTGCGACATATTTTTCAGCGGCCTCGACATGCTGGCCGAGAACATTGAGCATGACGGCAGGTGCATGTAATTTAATTTCTGGCAATGATGCTCCCAGAACACCTAAAATGTGGGTATCAAACTGGGAGAAGTCGCAGGCTTCGATAGAGTAGTGCCCAGAGTTGTGTGGTCGTGGGGCAATCTCGTTGACAATGATGTCGTCAGCCGTCGCAAACATTTCCACGCAAAGAGTTCCAGACAAATTAAGCTGTTCAGCAATTCGCACTGCCATGGTTTTTGCTTTGGCTGCTAGACTTTCTGAAATGCGGGCTGGCACAATGGTTTTTGAAAGAATGTTGTTTCGGTGGATATTTTCCTGAACCGGGAAAACTGTCACGTCCTTGCCATTTCCTGACACAATGACAGAAATTTCAAGGTCGAAATTGACGAATTCTTCTAAAATGCAATCTGCTGAATCCGCTAGTGCATAAGCTTCTTCTAAATCTGCTTCTGAGCTAATGACCTTTTGTCCATGGCCATCGTAGCCACCTGTCGCAGTCTTGAGGACATAGTTTTTGGACAAGTCAATCTCCGCCAAATCTTGGCTAGAATTCACAACCTTGTAGGGTGCCACAGTGACTTGAGCCTTGTTTGAGAGAAAGTCCTTTTCAAAAATCCGATTTTGCGAAATGCGGAGCAGATCTGTTCCTTGAGGGAGTTGTCCATCCTTGATAACGGCATCCAAACCGTCAGCATCGACATTTTCAAACTCATAGGTGAGGACATCGCAACGCTCAGCCAACTGACGCAGAGCATCCACGTCATTATAAGGAGCCACGATGATCTCCGCCACGCGAGAGGCCGGGCAATCCGCCGCAGGATCCAGCGCGATAACCTTGTGCCCCATGTAGATAGCAGAAATGGCCATCATCTGACCCAGCTGGCCGCCACCGATAATTCCGATTGTTTTAGATGAGCTCATTCGTCGACTCCTCTGCGATTTTTCCTTGTTCTTCTGCGAAATCTGCCAAAGCTGTCGCGATAGCCTGATCCTCTACTGAAAGAAGACGGAGGGCGAAGAGAGCCGCATTGGTTGCACCAGCTTCACCGATAGCCATGGTCGCAACAGGTACGCCACCCGGCATCTGCACGATAGAGTAAAGTGAATCCACACCGCTAAGAGCACGAGACTTAACAGGCACGCCAATGACAGGAAGGGTTGTTTTGGCAGCAACCATACCTGGCAAATGAGCTGCACCTCCAGCACCTGCAATGATGACCTTAATACCACGGCTACGTGCTTCTTCTGCATGCTTGAACATGAGGTCTGGTGTACGGTGGGCAGAGACAACTTTCTTTTCGTAGGCTACACTGAAGCGATCTAGGACTTCTGCGGTTTTTTGCATGGTTGCCCAGTCGGATTTTGAGCCCATGATGATGGAAATAATTGGTTTAGTCATAATTTTTCCTTTTTTCTTCTTTTTTGATAATGGTCTTAGGTGGTGGGGACGGAAGCAAACCTTCGGTTTCATTCCTAAACTTTGAGCCTAAGGTCTCAAAGTTTCCCCGACCAGAACAGATACTGTTCTGGTCTTTTCACCACGGCAACCATTATCGGGTTTGGCGACTCAATCGCTTTTGAAATTTTATTTGTTCGCCTTGCTTCCGATATCTGTTCGATAAAAGAGGCCTTCTGTTTGTTGCTGAGCGAGTTCTTGGTAGATGGTTTCTTGGACTTCTTTAACGGTATCTGCTGTTGTGACGAGCATATAGACACGTCCACCGTTTGATAGCAGTGCTCTGCTATTTTCCTCAAACTTAGCCCCTGCATAGTAGGTAATGATGTCGCCTTCAGTTTTGGCTGGAAGCTTGACGCCCTTCTCATAAGCCAGTGGGTAACCGTTTGATGCGACAACCACACCCAGAGTCACACCCTTGTCCGTCCAAGTGATGGCTGGTTCTTTACCTTCCAAAATATCAGTAATATTTTGCGCAAAGTCAGATGTCAAACGAGGCAAGATAATCTGGGTTTCAGGATCTCCGAAACGAGCGTTAAACTCGATAACCTTAGGTCCATCAGCTGTCAAGATAAGCCCTGCGTAAAGAACTCCCAGATATGGACGCCCTTCTTGGATCATGCCCTCTAGGACTGGCTTGACAATAGTCTCCACTGCTGTGTCAACCACGCTCTGTGGCAAGTGAGGAACTGGCGCATATGCACCCATCCCACCCGTGTTAGGCCCTTTGTCGCCATCATAGGCACGTTTGTGGTCTTGCGCTGTCGGCATGATATAGAACTTGTCGCCATTGACAAAGACAAAGAGTGAAAATTCCTCTCCTTCAAGGAATTCCTCAATAACTACACGTGCACCGGAGTCACCAAATTTATTGTCCAAAAGCATCTCATGAGCGGCTTCGACCGCTTGCTCAACCGTCTCAGCAACGACGACACCTTTTCCAAGCGCTAAGCCATCCGCCTTGACTACGATAGGCGCACCCTGCTTTTCGATATAGGCCTTGGCTTCCTCAAAGTCGGAAAATGTGCCATAGGATGCTGTCGGAACGCCGTATTTGACCATGATTTCCTTGGCAAAATCCTTGGACCACTCCAGCTCGGCTGCCAATCTTGTCGGACCAAAGGCTTTGAGACCAGCCGCATGGAAATCATCCACGATACCAGCCGCAAGGGCGTCATCTGGCCCTATAAAGGTCCAAGCAATATCGTTGGCTTTTGCAAACTCAATCAATTTAGAATGTTCGGAAATAGAGATATTTGCCAATTCCAAACCATCCAGAGTCATCCCATCATTCCCAGGAGCTACAAATACTTTTTCAACGTCTTTTGACTCAAGCAACTTCTTAGCAATCGCATGTTCACGACCACCCGAACCGACAACAAGTAGTTTCATCTCACAACCTCTTTTGCGAATTATTTACTAATATTATATCACAAACGTTCGTTTTAATCTTGTTTCACTCCGCATTTTTACGCAAAAAAGGAAAGAAACTGTTTTCTTTCCTTTACGTTCTTAATGTCTAAAATGTCTCACGCCTGTGAAGACCATAGTCAAGCCGTATTTGTCAGCAGCTTCGATAGATTCTTGGTCACGGACCGATCCACCTGGCTGGATGATAGCCTTGATACCTGCTTTGGCGATTTCTTCCACATTATCCGCAAATGGGAAGAAGGCATCCGAAGCAAGCACAGCGCCGTCCAGACGGTCTTTAGCTTGGTCAATGGCAATACGGACTGAAGCCACACGGTTGGTTTGACCTGGGCCAACACCAAGTGTCATGTGGTCGTTGGTTACAATGATTCCGTTTGATTTGACGTATTTAATAGCCTTCCAAGCAAACTCAAGAGCTGTCGCTTCTGTCTCAGTTGGTTGGCGTTTGGTCACCACTTGCCAATCGGCTGGGCTTTCTTTGACCACGTCTTGGTTTTGCACCAGAAGTCCACCGACAACACCTGTATATTCTGCTTCCACTTCGCTAGCCTCTTGAGCATCAAATGGCAAGGCAAGGATACGCAAGTTTTTCTTTTTGTTGGTCAAAATAGCTAGCGCTTCATCCGTATAGCTTGGTGCAATGATGATTTCAAGGAATACACCATGCATCTTCTCGGCTGTCGCAGCATCTACCTCACGGTTGAGAACGACAATCCCACCAAAGATAGACACTGGGTCAGACTCATAAGCGTAGTCCCAAGCAGTCTCAATGTTATCAGCCTGACCGATTCCACATGGGTTCATGTGTTTGAGAGCCACAACGGTTGGACGGTCTTTAAAATCACGGATGATACGAATGGCCGCATCAGCGTCACGGATATTATTGAATGACAATTCTTTCCCGTTGAGCTGTTTCGCTGAAGCAATGGAGTAATCCGTCGGCAAGGCTTTTTGGTAGAAATCGGCATCCTGTTGAGGATTTTCCCCATAGCGCATAGCTTGTTTGAGGTCATAAGTCAAGGTCAGTTTTTCAGGTTTGCGTTCTCCGACTTGAGCTGTGAAATACTCTGCAATCAAGGCATCATAAGCCGCTGTGTGACGGAAAACTTTTGCTGCTAAACGTTGACGCGTTTCGTAAGTCGTTTCACCATCGGCTGACAACTCGTCCAAAACCACTGTATAGTCAGCAGGGTCTACCACAACCGTCACGCTAGCATGGTTCTTCGCTGCTGAACGAAGCATAGAAGGCCCACCAATGTCAATATTCTCCACAGCATCAGCGTAAGTCACGTCTGGCTTGAGAATCGTTTCCTTGAATGGGTAAAGGTTAACCACCACAAGGTCGATGAGCTCAATCTGATTGTCCTTAGCCGCTTCTAGATGACTATCAAGGTCACGACGAGCAAGAAGACCCCCGTGGATATTTGGATGAAGGGTCTTAACACGACCGTCCATCATCTCTGGGAACCCAGTCACATCATCGATTGCAATGGTGTCCACCCCAGCATTATCAAGGGCAATCTTGGTCCCACCTGTTGAGATAATCTCCCAACCAAGTTTTTTGAGTTCTTGGGCAAATTCAACAATGCCCGCTTTGTCTGAGACGCTGATTAAGGCGCGTTTAGTCATGTTTGTTCCTTTCATCAATTATATTTTCGTTCCAGCTGGATCTACATACCAAAAATGCTCACTATTTCTTTTACATTCTAAAGCTGGCACTCTCTTAGTAATTTCTCTTTTTTTAAAATTTCCATTCTCGTCATAATGATCAACCCATTCATATGGCTTATTATAGTATTTCAATTTTCCACCACACTTTGGACAAGAGTCTATATGTAACCTTTCGATATTCAATCTCTTATTTACACCACTAATAGCATAATTAAATCTTAAAGGATAACGGGTTTGATTTTTAGTAATTCTTCGCAAAGAAAAAATGAAAACTGAAAAAATAAATAAACCTAAAAAAATAAATAAATAAATTTGCTTCCCTTGAACATCAGGAATATCCCCATTAAAAGAATTTTTAGCCCATTTTACAATCGGTTCAAAAAAGTTGTAAAGTGGTAATAAACTTCCTATTGAAGTGAAGAAACCAATCCAACTCAATACTGCCATTGTAATTGGACTTCTCCAAATAGGTTCAATATCGTATTCAGCAACTGATTGCTTGTCTTGAGGATTAATAATATTAATTGTTTGATTGCCACCTGCTAAATTTCCTGAGCCAATATTATGCCCCCCATTAAAACTGCTACTATTATTTGTCATATTTTTCTCTATTTCCTCCATTCAATAAATCCAAGTTTTTACTGCCTTCTCCTAACTCCCAAGCTATCCAGAACCTCTGGATACAACTTGTACTCTGCCTCATGAATCCGAGTTTCAAAACTGGCAATCGTATCATCAGCTAACCGTGGCACACGGACTTGTTTGATGACCTTTCCTGTATCCACACCTGAATCCACCCAGTGAATGGTAACACCACTCTCAGCAACGCCAGCATTCCAAGCATCTTCAATCCCATGAGCTCCTGGAAATTCTGGCAGGTAGGCTGGATGAATGTTGATAATTCGGCCCTCATAAGCTGCTAATAAAGTTGGCCCAACGATTTTCATGTAGCCTGCTAGACAAACCAAGTCAATCTGGTGCTCTTCCAAGAGTTCGACAAGGGCTGCTTCGTAGTCTGCCTTGTTGTCAAACTCCTTGAGTTCAAAAGCATAGGACAGAACGCCGAGCTTGTCTGCACGTTCGAGCACATAGGCGTCACGATGGTCTGAAAAGACAAACTCTACTGGAAATTGTTCCGCTATCACCTGAAAATTTGAGCCATTACCAGAGGCAAAAACCGCTATTTTTTTCATTTGATGATGACACTTTCGTTTTCTTTCTTGACGATACGACCAATTTCATAGACTGGTTCATCCAACAATTCCCTGACACGACTTACATTTTCAGGGCTAACTGCCAGCATAAGCCCCACACCCATATTGAAGATTTCAAACATTTCCTCATGTTTGATCTGACCGTATTTTTCAAGGACTTTGAAAATTGGAAGCACGGGAACCTTGTCTTCTTCAATCTCAGCAGCCAAGTCAGCTGCAAACATACGAGGGATATTTTCGATAAAGCCACCACCAGTGATGTGGGCAATACCGTTGATCAACTCTTCCTTGATGAGTGGCAAGACAGCCTTGACATAGATACGAGTCGGCTCAAGAAGAACTTCCTTGAGTTGCTTGCCTTCCAATTCTGGTAGGACTTCCTCACCTGTATAATCCGCAAAGACACAACGGACGAGAGAGTAACCATTGGAATGAATCCCACTTGAAGCAAGTCCAAGAAGAACATCTCCCTCTACCACTTTTGAGCCGTCAATGATTTGAGATTTTTCAGCCACACCGACCGCAAAACCAGCCAAGTCATAGTCATCTGCACCATACATACCAGGCATTTCAGCTGTTTCCCCACCGATGAGGGCTGCGCCTGCCTGCACACAACCTTCTGCTACACCAGCAACGACTTGTTCTAACTTGGCCGGTTCATTCTTCCCTGTAGCCACATAGTCGAGGAAATAGAGAGGCTCAGCGCCTGCAGCGATGATATCATTGACACACATGGCTACACAGTCCTGACCTATGGTATCGTGCTTGTCGTACTTGATAGCCAGCATGAGCTTGGTTCCGACACCATCAGTCCCTGAAATCAAGACAGGTTCTTTAACCCCAGTCTTTGAAAGGTCAAACATACCACCAAAACCACCAAGAGCTCCCATGACACCTGCACGCTCCGTACGAGCCACGTGCTTTTTGATTCGTTCAACAACTTCATAACCCGCTTCAACATCTACACCCGACTGGGCATAAGCATTTTTTGTCATTTATTTATTCCTTTTCTTTGAGAAGATTGCGACGTATTTTTAGATAAACAATTATTTTATCTAAAAATACTAGTCAGGGCTCTAGCTTTGATCCTATAGGACAAAGCGTCTACTGACAAATACTTTAGCTTTTAGTCAGTAGTGAGACGTGAAGCATAAGCATTTTTATTTGTCATTTTTATATTCCTTTTCTTTAATGGAGGACCTATTGTCTATTTATAAAAACTGGTCTTTTCTTCCAAACTTCTACGATAGTCTTCTTCATAGTCGTAGAGAGGCGTTGGGTAATCACCATCAAAATAAGCGACACAGAGACCACCATTTGGTGCATCTGTTTCAATCCCAATCGACTCAATCAAACCATCAATTGAAAGATAGGTCAGACTGTCCGCACCAATGATTTGGCGAGTTTCTTCAACAGTATGATTGGCCGCAATTAGCTCCTGACGGGTCTGGATATCAATTCCATAGAAGCATGGATAAGCTAGCGCTGGACTGCCAATAGCAACGTGAACCTCAGTCGCACCCGCTTCTTTCAAGAGTTGAACAATCCGACGAGAGGTTGTTCCACGTACAATAGAGTCATCAATCATAACCACACGCTTGCCTTTTACAACGCCTGAAACAGCAGAGAGTTTCATCCGTACCCCTTGCTCCCGCAATTCTTGAGTCGGTTGGATAAAGGTACGTTGAGTATATTGATTCTTAATAAGTCCCATTTCGTTTGGCAGACCAGATTCTTCTGCAAATCCCATAGCCGCACTGAGGGAAGAATTGGGCACACCGACCACGATATCCGCCTCATGCTTGAATTCACGCGCCAATTGGGCACCCATACGTTTACGAGCCGTATGGACATTGACACCATGAATGTTAGAATCAGGGCGGGCAAAATAGATATACTCCATAGAACAGATTGCTAACTGGGTATCATCTGTATAGCTATCATACTGGATTCCCTTGTCATCAATGATCACAATCTCACCTGGCTTCAAATCACGAATCCATTCAGCACCAATAACCTCAAAAGCACAGGTTTCAGATGAAACAACCACTGCTCCGTTGGCCATTTTCCCGATAGAAAGCGGACGGAAACCATTGGGGTCAAGAGCAGCAATTAACTTATCTTCAAACAGCAAGATATAGGCAAAGCCACCTTTAACTAGACTGAGCGCCTCCTTGATTTTGCCCATCAGGCTAGGATTATGACTGCGACGAATGAGGTGGGCCAAGATTTCCGAGTCCGAAGTCGCGCTGAAAATCGCTCCTCTTTGTTCTAGTTCTTTCTTGAGAGAGGCTGCATTGGTCAGATTTCCATTATGAGCCAAACCAAACTGCATATCGTGAAAACGAAAAAGGAAAGGCTGGATATTATCTACAGAAGCTTCGCCAGCAGTCGCGTAACGCACATGCCCAATCGCACCAGTCCCCGTCAATTTATCTAAGTTAGCAGGGTTTCTGAAGACTTCTGATAGAAGACCCATATCGCGATGCCGCTTTAATTTCCCTTGGTCATTGGAAAGGATTCCTGCCCCCTCTTGACCACGGTGCTGAAGACTATGGAGACCAAAATAGGTCAATTTAGCAGCATCTGGATGTCCCCAGATACCGAAAACACCGCATTCTTCATTAAGAGATTTTACTTCGTATGTCATTTTATATACCTAATTTTTATTTGTGTAGCACCAAGAGCTAAATCTACATGACTTTTACATTACTGATACTATCTATTAAAACATCTGCAAGTCTTATTTTCCAGTAAAGTATTTAACCGCCGACGCAAACAGGTGCTGGTCTTTATTTCCTGGGATATTTTGGAAAAGACCGTCTTCATAACGTTCTGAGTGTCCCATTTTACCAATGATTTGGCCGTTCTTGCTGGTAATTCCTTCGATGGCATGGATAGAACCATTCGGATTGTACTTAGAATCCATACTTGGTTTGCCTTCAAAATCAACGTATTGGCTAAAGATTTGACCATTGGCACGAAGCTCTGCAAATTCTTCAGCCGTCACAACAAACTTCCCTTCACCATGCGATACTGGGATAGCATGAATATTACCCACTTGCACCCCAGTCAACCACGGCGAGTTGGTATTGGCAATCCGAGTTTCCACCATCTTGGCCACGTGTTGGTTGGCATCATTGTAGAAGAGGGTTGGGCTCGTACTGCTGGCATCTTCAAAGTTTCCGTATGGAAGAAGACCTGATTTGACCAAGGCCTGGAATCCATTACAGATACCGATAATTAAACCACCACGGGCGATAAAGCTATCAATAGCTACACGCACTTTTTCATTAAGCAGGATGTTGACGATAAACTTAGCTGAACCATCTGGTTCGTCCGCAGCTGAGAATCCACCTGCAAAGAAAAGGATATTAGCCTTGCTGATGTTGTCAACCATAGTTTCAACTGACTTGACAATAGCCTCTTCATTCAAGGTCACAAATGGCACCAAGTTGACCTCTGCGCCTTCTTTTTCAAATGCCTTAGCTGAATCATATTCCGAGTTGGTGCCCGGGAAGACTGGGATGTAAACCACCGGTTTTTCAATAGTTTCCTTGGCTTGGACGACTGCGTCAGAAGCGATAGCTGGAACTTCGTCCAGTTCTTTAGCTTGAGCAAATTCAGTTGGGTAAACTTCTTCCAATTTGCCTTGGAAGGCACTGTCAAGTTTGTGTCCATCTAGCTTCACACCGTTGACAAGAAGTGTAAAGTCTGCACTTGTTTGACCGATTTTCTCTACTCCAGCAATTTCTTCAGGAGATGTGAAGACAAATCCGCCTAATTGAGCTGTCAAAGCCGTTTCAAGTTCAGGCAAGGTCACCTCTGCACCGATATGATTCCCAAAAGTAGCAAGAGCCAAACTTTCAAGCACACCACCGTATTTGACAGCCGAGGCAGATGTTACTTTGTGAGCCTTTTGAATAGCTTCAAACTGAGCAAAGTTAGACTTAATCAAGTCAAAATCAATCTCTGCTGAGAGTGCTTGACCTGGGATGTAGTAGATGTTTTCCCCGGCAGTTTTGAACTCAGGAGAAAGCACCTTACGGCTATCTGCTGTCGTTACCCCAAAGGCTACCAAGGTTGGCGGTACTGTCAATTCTTCAAAGGTACCAGACATGGAGTCCTTACCACCGATAGATGGCAAACCAAGCTGAATTTGTGCCTCGATAGAACCTAGGAGAGCTGCTACTGGCTGACCAAAACGCTCTGCTTGTTTATCCATACGCTCGAAATACTCTTGGTAAGAGAAACGAGCCTTAGACCAGTTGGCACCAGCAGCAACCAAACGAGCAGTCGCTTCAATAACCGCATAGGCAGCACCGTGGTATGGAGACCATTCTGCTACATATGGGTTGAAACCTTGAGCCATGACTGACGCAGTATGAGTCACACCGTGTTGAACTGGCAATTTTTGCACAGATGCCTCAGTTGGTGTGAGTTGGTAACGACCACCAAGTGGGTGATTAACCGTTGAACGACCAACAGAGCAATCAAAGATAGTCTGCAAGCCTTTTTGACTCGCATGGTTGAGATCAGACAGAACCGCAAGGGTATCAACTTCAAGTGTGTTAGCAGATGTTTGACGCTCTTCTGGGAGTTTGACATCCTTGTCCACAACCTTAGCATCTACGACCACGCGCACACCATTGGTATCAAGGAAACGACGTTCCAAGTCGACAATGGTTTCACCATTCCAGTGCATGACTAGATTTGGTTTTTCCGTCACTGTCGCAACTACAACAGCATCAATATTTTCTTTGTTACATTCCGCAACGAAGGCATCTACATCCTCAGGACGAACCACAACTGCCATCCGTTCTTGAGATTCAGAGATGGCAATTTCGGTACCATTCAAGCCTTGGTATTTAAGAGGCACTTTGTCTAGGTCAATTTCAAGACCGTCTGCCAATTCACCGATAGCTACACAGACACCACCAGCACCAAAGTCATTGGATTTCTTAATAAGACGAGTGACATCGCCATTACGGAAAAGACGTTGAATCTTGCGCTCTTCGATGGCATTCCCTTTTTGAACCTCAGCACCAGCAGTTTCCACGGACTCAACTGTTTGAACCTTAGAAGAACCTGTCGCACCACCGACACCATCACGTCCAGTCTTACCTCCAAGGAGAATAATCACATCTCCCGCTTCCGGTTTTTCACGGACAACATTGCTCTTAGGAGCCGCTCCGACAACAGCACCTAGCTCCATGCGTTTAGCTACAAAGCCTGGGTGGAAGTATTCACGAACGTAGGTTGTTGCAAGTCCAATCTGGTTACCGTATGAAGAATAACCATGGGCCGCTGTTTTAGAAATGACTTGTTGTGGTAATTTCCCAGCACGCGTTTCCGAAATCGGTGCGGTAATATCACCCGCACCTGAGATACGCATAGCTTGGTAAACATATGAGCGACCTGACAATGGGTCACGAATAGCACCACCGATACAAGTAGCCGCCCCACCAAATGGCTCAATTTCCGTTGGGTGGTTGTGAGTTTCATTCTTGAACATTAGGAGCCATGGCTCTTTCACACCATCAACATCCACTTCGATTTCTACTGAGCAAGCATTGATTTCGTCTGACACTTCCATATCATCCAAACGTCCATTAGCACGCTCATAACGACCGAAAATAGTCGCCATATCCATCAAGGTTTGCGGTTTTTCAGAACGCCCCAACTCATCGCGCATAGCAATATATTTATCATAGGTTGACTGCAATTGTTTTTGGAATTTAGAAGCTGAGAAATCAATCTGTTTCAACTCTGTCTCAAAAGTCGTATGACGGCAGTGGTCAGACCAGTAAGTGTCCAAAACCTTGAGCTCTGTCTCAGTTGGCACGCGCCCGATTGACTTGAAGTAGTCTTGGATAAAAAGCAAATCATCCACTTCCATAGCCATCCCTTGCTCGGCCTTGTAGCGAGCAAAGTCTTCCGCTGTATAGTTTTCAAAGAAAGTCAATTTTGGAATGGTCTTGTCTGACTCTGAAAATTCCTGCTTGGCAATCCCTGTCGTGATATCCTTGAAACGAGAATCAACTGGGTTGAGCAAGTAGTTCTTGACTGCTTCTAATTCAGTCGCATCAATATCCTTATTAACTAAGTACAATTGTGCTGTATTAACTGTCACATCACTCGAACTTCCCAACAAAAGCAAGGCTTCTTGTGAAGAAGCTGCACGCTGGTCAAACTGCCCTGGTAGGCTTTCAATCGCAAAGAAAGCATAGTTGGCAAGATCCGCCTGTACAACAGCTTCATCCAAGACATGGTCTGTCACCTGCTCAGAGAAGATGTGTTTCTCTGCAGGTGCAAACAAGTCCTCAGCCAAGTTAAAGACATCATACACTTGCACAATACGAATACTTTTCAAGCTTGAAAGTCCCAAGTTATGCTGGAGTTCTCTAACCAAACTCTCTGATTTGACCTGAAAATCAGCCTTTTTTTCAACAAAAATACGTTTATCCATCAATTCTTATTCCTTTATTTCAGCTCTTGCAATGTTCCTAAACAGCCTTGAGACTGTTATTTCAACCCCTGCAACTTTTCCCAGACAATTTCGTAAACATCTGTTAATTCACCTAGACCCCTACGGAAAACATCCTTGTCCATGTGGTTGCCATCTGCATCCCACAAACGGCAGTTATCTGGTGAAAATTCGTCTGCCAAGATGATTTTGCCATCCTTGTCAAAACCGAACTCTAGCTTAAAATCAATCAACTTAAGCCCAATCTCAGCAAACCAGGCTTTCAAAATTTCATTGATACGACGAGTTTCTTCCTTCAAGTAGGCAATCTGCTGGTCATCCGCAATCTTTAGAAATTTCACATGCTCGTCATTGATAAATGGATCATCCAAATCATCATTTTTGTAGTAAAATTCAACAATCGGAGTCTCAAATGCGATTCCTTCGTCTACACCAAAACGTTTTGAAAAGGAACCAGCAGTATAGTTGCGGAGCACGACTTCCAAAGGAATAATCTTAACCTTTTTATTGAGTTGTTCTGTGTCCGAAAGTTTCTCCACAAAGTGAGTCTCCACACCAGCCACATTTAATTTCTCAAAAATAAAAGATGAAATCTGATTATTCAACACTCCCTTACCTGCAATCTGCTCCTTCTTAACACCATTGAAAGCAGTCGCCTGGTCCTTGTAAGTTGAAATAATAAGATTTTCATCCTCAGTTGTATAGATATCTTTAGCTTTTCCCGAATAGATCAATTGTTTTGACATTTTAAAGTTCGCCTTTCGTATTACTTGAGCACATTCTACCATAAAAAACCTAAAATTACAAGAATTTAACCGAATAAACAACACAGCAACCTCAAAAATCATAAAGAAAAAAACCGCAAGAATAATCTTTCTCACAGTTTTAAAATCATTTAACTCTAAAAATACGAACATTACTCTTTGTTCAAAAATTGATCCAAATAATAACGCAGGTAACTTTTCCTGCCCGTAATCATCTGCAAGCGACCTTCCACCCCGTACCGAAGTTTTTCAGCCTGCTCCGAAGTTAGATTAGTCTCCGCCTCAATTTTAAAGAAATTCCCTTTTTCAGTCTTAGTAGCTGTCGCATCAATACTTGTAATAGTAGAATCTAGGAAAAGTTGATTCTTAGCATCATGAGTCGTAGTGTAGCGAATAGAATCACCGACCTTGATCCTTGCTACATCTTTTGAACTGAGATAGGCTGTAATTTTGGCTTTCCCTTCTTTTTCCAAGGACGGATAGAGTTGGGCTAGTAGGCCACCTTCTGCAACCATGGTAGAATCACTGGTCTCAGGATTAAGATGAAGCACCCCATCCTCACTCGCCGTAATTTTCCCCTTGTCTAAAAGATTTCCCTGTACCTTCTTACCTGACTCCACCTCCAAGATTTTCTGGTCTAGAAGGGTCAATTCCTGACCAACCTTTGCTAAGTGTTGTGATTTAAGAGATTCCAATTGACTGCGTAAGCCTGACGCATAGGCTTGCTGGGTACCTGAACCTGCATACTGAACACGGTAAGTAGCAAGACTAGATTCTAACTGAGAAAGCTGCGCTTCAACCTGCGCAACTGCCTGAGCTTTAGCTTGCGGATTTTCCTCACCCTGAGACTTGTAGGACTGGTAGAGAGAATAGGCTAGATTCTGACTGGCCAAGGAAGCACCTGTTTCAATAGCTGACTTAGCTGTCTGGTAATCGCGAATTTTAGCCTCTGTTTGGCTGATGAGGTTACCGATTTCAGCTTGGGTTTGGCTAGCTGCTGCATTCTGGGACGCGATGGTCTCATTTTGTTGCGATGTACTAGCCCTAAGACTAGACGCTTGGCTGAGGTAGTCACGAAAGGTGGCTTGGTAGCCAAATTTATCCTCCTCTGGAAAGTGGTTCTCCCCTTCTTGCAGGCTCTTTTGCAAATACTCCAATTGCTTTTTTTGATCCTTAAGCATGTCCAACTGACTAGCATAGGTCTCCGCTTGAACACCCTCTGCCCCTTCCTGATATTGAAGCAGAAGTTCCCCCTTCTTAACCAGCTTATTTTCTTCCAAATGATTGACAAGAATGCGATTGTTGCTAGTTGACTGGATATTTGCAATGATACGACTAGGCTCAACAGTAGCCCGAGTTGACAAACTCATCTCCTTCTCTGCCAAAGTTGCAAAGCCAAGCAAAAACACGAGCAGAAGGGACATGGGCACAATCACCCGACTGGAAAAATTATGATAACGACGATTATAAAACTCCGCACTTTCTAAAAATTCTGGTTTCATCCTCTCCTCTTTCTAGCTATTCACCAAATGGGCATAAAATCCACCCTGTGCAAGCAAATCAGCATGCTTTCCTTCTTCAATAATCTTGCCCTGATCCAAGACAACAATCTTCTCTGTACGCTCAGCAATGGTCAAACGGTGAGCAATGAAAATCAAGGTTTTATCTAAAGACATCAGATTATCGACAATTCGCTTCTCTGTCAAAATATCCAAACTGCTGGTCGCCTCATCCAAAATCAAGACAGGCGCATCTGTCAAGAGAGCACGCGCCAGAGCGATTCTCTGACGTTGGCCACCTGAAATCCCTGCGCCATCTGAAGTCAATTCTGTCTGGTAATTCAGGGGCATGCGCTCAATATCCTCCCGAATCTCTGCCAACTCCACCGCCCGTAAGATATCCTCCTGAGTCGTCCCCTCCTTGGCTCCCAAAAGAAGATTGTCCAAAATCGTTCCGTTAAAGACATAGGGCTGTTGAGGCAGATAGTTAATGTACTGGCGCAAGGCCTTTTTATCAATCTGATTAAGATTGACACCACCCAGACTAATCTCTCCCTGACTTGGGTCGTAAAAATTAACCATCATCTTGGCCAAGGTCGTCTTACCTGACCCTGAAATCCCCACAAAAGCTACCTTAGAACCTTGGGGAATGGTCAAATTGATGTCTGACAAGACATCTCGACCATAGCCATACTTGTAGTGAACATTCTTGAAGGACATCTCTCCCTTCATCAAGCTCAAATCCTCAACCGTTTTCTTCTCCTCAAACTCCGAAGCTACCAAATAGACCTCGTTAAGACGGTTATTAGCAACCTGCGCTGTCTGAAGCTTGGTTTGCAGATTGATGATATTTTCCAAAGGATTTGTAAAATAAACAAGCAAAGTATTATAGGTGATCAACTGCCCCAAACTCATCTTACCATCCATGACCAGAACAGCCCCCATCCAGAGAATACCGACATTAAGTAAGAGATGGGCAACCTTTTTCAGAGCCTTTTGCTGACTCTCTGCCCGACTATAGGTAAAGGATTTTTTCAGATAATCCACAAATTCCTTGTCAATCTTTTGATATCGTGAACTTTCACTGGTCAAAGACTTGATTGTCTCAATACCATTAATGTCCTCGATGATAGAAGAAGACAGAACTGCATTGGCTTCCATGGTATCCCGATTCATCTTTTCAAACGGCTTCATAAAGGCAAAGATAATCACTGTATATATAGGAAGTGCCAATAAAGTCATGAAAAAGAGATTGGTATTTTGTGAAAATAAAACAAGAGAAATAATGACAACCGTTGACACATCTAGGAAAATTGAAAGAATGGTCGAAGCCAGCGCGTCAATGATACTGTTAGCATCCGTAAATCGAGACACGATTTCCCCTGTTCTGCGTGTCGCAAAGAAAGACATAGGCAGGTGAAAAACATGCTTGATATAGGATAAAATCACATCAATCGACAAGCGTTGCCCCAAAACAAGTAAGAGATACTCCTGAGCATAAGACAAGATCTGCTGGAGAATATAAACGATAACCAGCCCAATAGAAATAATCCCCAGTGTCGAACGCATCTGATCTGGCACATAGGTATCAATGATAGACTGTAGATAATAAGAACCCACAATATTAATCAAAGTGACCAAGAGTGTTGCCAAAACGATATTGGCAATCAAGCCACGTTGCTTCACTAATATAGGGATAAAAGAGAGAAGGCCATTCTTTTGATCCTTATGAGGCTTATAGTCTGGACTAGGCGCCATAAACAAAGTCACTCCCGTCCATTCTTCCGCAAAACGCTCACGTGGCAGTTTGGTCAATTTCACCCCAGGATCTGGATCGGCAATATGAATGCTGTCCTTATCCTGCCCAGTCACCACATAGTAGTGAAGCAATCTCCCTTCCTTAAGCACATGGGCAACAAAAGGAAAAGTCAAATCTGGCAAGTCAAAGAGCGTCATATCCGCCTTGATCGCTCGCGTCTCAAAGCCAATCTCCTCTGCCACCTTGACCAAGCCCAAAGCCGTCGTCCCATCCATGGTCGTCTTGGCCAATTCTCGCAAGTGAGCCAAAGAATAGTAACTACCATAGTAGCCAAAGACCATAGCTAATGAAGCTACACCGCAGTCCATCTGATCCACCTGCGGACGATAGTGACATTTCCCAAATTTCATATTCATCTCCTTTTTCCTAAACTCATCTGATAATAACTATCTTACCCCAATCACTAAACAAAAACTGGACTTCCTCCCCAAATGCGCCTATCTACCCCCAAAATGCACTTTTGGGATTTAAAAATAGGTAGAACAAACGTCATACCTAAAATATATATTTATTTCTTTTTCTTCCTAATTCTTTTGTCAATCATATATAAAACGATAATCGAAAACAGCGGTGGTACAATATAACTCTTTTCACTCATTGTCAGCTGAAATCCCAGAGTTGCTAGTATCTTAAAGATGAAAATATTCATCAAAAATAGAAAAATAAATACTAAAAAATATTTTAAAACCTTCTTCATTTCTTTTCTTCAACTCTCCTAATTTCTATAACTATTCTATCAAAAAAACACGAATAATAATAATACAAATAAACTCCAAACGATGTAAATAGACACTTCAACTGCACTTTTGGGATAAAAAATAGGCAGAACAAACGTCCTACCTACTAAAAATATGGTATAAAAGGAAATTGATTTTTTACTGACACCCTAGGCAAGCTTGGGACAAATAAATCATTGATAGTAATCTTTACGACATCCTATTTAAAGTTACTTCAATTTTTAATGTCCCTGCTATTTCTAAGCCACCTCTGGTATGATCTATTCCTAGTCAGAATAGATAACACCGTTCTAAATTACGATTCATAGTTACTCCTTTTTTGATTCGTTACTATAAGACACCTATTCCCTATAGAGCGTCTACTACTTCAAATTTATCCATTCTTTTTTCTTTACTTCTGTATAAAAGAATGAAGACCATCATAAATAATGCAACCGTGGGTATATTAAAATTATCAAACCAAGTAGGTAAAGATACTTTATTTATGTCAGCTACTAATCTGATGATGATATAAGACATTGAACTAAGTAATACCATGATTTCAGGCAAAACTTTCGATACTGATTTAACAAATTTCATATTAAACTCCAATGTGATGCATTCTTAGATTCTAGCCTAGCTATTTTCAGCGCAGACTAACAAGTCATTCTTAACTGTTTACTCTACTCGCTTTTTATTGACCTTATATCCTAGATAAAAGAGCCCAAATAAAACGGGGTAAATTTCTGGATAAAATAGGGTATTGATTGAATTTCTCAAAATCAAATACGTTGCGATATAGATTATGAGCGATACGGTAAAATAACCCTCAGCAAAGCCTAATAAAAATGTTTTCATAATAAACTCCTAATTACCTGACAAGAATGGCGGAAAAACGCTACCATTCATATACACAAAATCCTTTTGATTCATGTTCTTCATTTATAGTTTTGATTATTTTTTGACAAATCTTTGCGAAAAATACCAAAATATCCTGCGAAAAGCAAACCAACTAAAGTCCATTGCCAATTAAAGGATACTAACGAACCTGTACGAATCACATGAAGCGCGACATTAAGAGTTATTCCCAACAAAGGACATATCGTGGCTAATTTAGGTAACAATGTATTGAGATTAAGGTTGCGACTGTTCATTATCTAACGCCCACGACGAGCCAAATCTGAACCAAATGTGTAACCAGCCCCAAATGCGCCAAATGCAATAGCACTTAGGCCAAATATAATCGAAATAGGTTCAATTCCTCCTTCAATTACTTGCAAATCTTTCTCATCAACTACTTGAAATTTATCCATTCTTTTCTCCTTTACTTCTATATAATAAAATGAATACCATTAAAAACAATGAAATTGTTGGTATATTAAAATTATCAAACCATGTAGGTAAGGGTAGCTTATTCACATCAGCTACCAACCTGATAATTGTATAAGATATTGAACTAAGTAATACCATAAGCTCAGGCCAAATCTTCAGCATTAATTTAACAAATCTCATATATAAATCCAAAATTATGGTCGATTAGCATAATATCCTGCAGCTATGCCTGCACCTGCTGAAGCTGTAGCAAGCGCAGCTACACCTCCAATTAATTTCCAACTAATAACTACACCACCAATAATAATTGGTGCAATTCCCCCATCTACATTCACCAACTCTTCTTCTGTAAGAGCTGCAAAGTTCTGTTCCATTTTGTCAAAATTTGTCATCTTTTTTCTCCTCAATTTGTATATGTTTAATGTTTATACTCTAAGCCACTTAAATAGCCAGATTGGATAAATAGCTGAAATAATCATTTCTAATCTCCTTTCCTCTTCTTCTCACTTATCTATTCGAAAAAAATTTCGAAAATGTACAACTAAATTAAATTAAATTTATTTGAAAAATAATTTAGTAAACCACGGATAAAAAATTGGTAGATACATGAACTAGGCTCCTTTCTGTTTCCTCTTACTTATCTATTCGAAAAAGAAGTCAAAAAAATAAGAATATCAGAAAATTTTCCGACATTCTTATTGATAAATTCATTCAAATCTAACAGATATTAGACATTGAGATGTTTTTTAAGGGTTCTTCTGGCTGTTCGTGATACGGGGAAGTGCAAGCCTTCTAACAAGGTCACTTCTGTGGCAGTCATCTCCTCAATAGCCTGTAAACTGACCAACGTATTGCGATTGGCATAGACAAAGTAATCTTTTTCAGCCTTAGCAGCGATATCCTTGAGACTGCCGTAAATGGTCTTGATAGAATGATTGGCATAATAGACCTTGATACGATGGGATTCCACTGAAGTTTCAAAGGCTAAAATCTCATGGTAAGGCAGAGTAAAACCCCGTCTTCCCTCAAAACTATAGGTGAAGAGACACATATTTTCCCTCTTATCCACTGCTAATACATAGTCCAAACAGCGCTCCAGCTGATAACGGTAATCCTCCTCAGACTGATCCTTGGAAATAAAATCCAAGGCAGACAAGTGGTAGCTAAAAGCTAGAGGCAAGGCCTCCGAGTGCGTAGACACAAAGACAATGCTTGTAAAAGGATCCTGCTCCCGAACCTGTTGAGCAACCTGAAAGCCCCGTTCACGCTCTCCATCAATCTCTAAATCCAATAAATAGAGCTGGTAATTGTCAAAATACTGAGAATACTTTTCAACATCTCCATAGTTTTTGGCAATATCAATCTCCAATCTTAAATTACGAGAGCGACCGATATCTAGTAAAGTCTGCTCTATCCGTCCCTGCTGGACTCTATCGTCTTCCAAAACTAAAATTCTCATTCCTCTCCCCCTCGTTTCTCATTCTTAAATGGCAATTCTAAATCTTGTCTAAAGGTCGTCTCTCCTAGTTGGGTATCTAAGTTTAAATCATAATGAAAAACCATATCCTCCAAGGTCGCTAAGCCCAGTCCACTGTGGCTTCCCTTGGTCGAATAACCCTTTTGACTGAGAATGCTGGGATTCAGTTCTTCTTTCTTACGAGTGTTTTCAATGATAAAACGAACACTCCTATCACCTGCCAACAAAGCAACCCGAATCTGCGGATTTTCAGCCTCACTGGCTGCCTCTAAGGCATTTGTAGTGAGGATAGAGAGGATACGGATAGCCTCCAACATCGGCAATGTCAGCTCTTCAACAACCCCCACCGTCTCCAAACTAAAATGAATTCCCTGCTTATCTGCCACAATCATGGCTTTGGCCAAGGTATTACGAATGGCTATGTCATGAATATTGTGAAGATTAAAGGCTGTGTAATCTGCCTTTCTCAGCTTTTCATTTGTCTTTAGAAAAACATCTTGATAAATGGTAGACACCTCAGCCATGTCTTGATTGGCTATGGCAGGCTCCATGCTGGCGACAATTCCTGCAAAATCATGACGGAAACCTCGAACTTCATCATAGAGATGACCTAGCTTATCCACTATTCCTTGCAAGGAACGATTTTCATCTTCCTGTCTCTGAATGGTTTGCTCATCACGATAAACCTGCTCCAAATGCTTGATGTAAAAGAGCCAAGAGAAAAAGAGAATGAAAATCAGGAGAGAAATGGTCGTGTCAAAACGAACATAGAAAGGATTACATCCTCCAGACATGATGGATGAAAACAGTCTGAAACCAAACAATAAGGATAAGATCCACATACTTTTCGTCACTAACGATTGAAATTTATCTAAAAATAATATATTGAGATCAATTCCCCATCGTCTTAAAATGACAACAGACAAAAACAACGAAATCAAACTAAATACAGAATTAAATCCACTATGCAAGAAATCAGATAGTTCAGAGTAGTCAAATATCAATCGTATTATAAATGTCAAAATCAAATATCGAATACTTTGATAAAACATAAATAGATAAAGGGCAAGAAAGAGAGCTTCCTTCTTCTTTTTCTTTAACACAATCCAAAATATTATATAAAAGAATAATAAATTGCCAACATGCAAGAAACTCGGAAAAACGAAGGTAGCAAATAGCTGAAAAACTACCCAAAGAAATATAGAGCGTTTGTCATAAAATGCTTTAGAGAGTTGACTACCTAGATAAATCGGAGGAGCTAAAATATTGATTAAAATCAATATAAACACTAAAAATTCAAGTAATATAATCATAAATCTGTTTAGTTAACACATTTTAATCAAAATACTATCTTGGCTCTGGGAGTAGATGTAGCCAATGGTAAATATCTTCAAAAATCCCTCCACCATTCACTTCCTCCAATACCTCTGGGGTTAACTCTTCAAATTGCTCCAATTCTACAAATATATTTTTCATTTCCATGACAGACTCCTTTTCATTATTTTATAGATAACTCTATCCCCTGCTCCATCTACAAAAGGCTTTAGTTTCCTTTTAAAATACAAGAAATCTAAAGCCTCCTGAAAATGGTATATTGGTTAGAGTGTTAACAATTAGTTGTGAAGATATTATTTTTATTTAACCACGACCACTTTATAATATTCGTTTGAGTGTGGAGATTCAATTTTAATTTTTTCACCATATAAACCATCAATTTCTTTATCAAGGAAATTTGAAACTCCTGATGGCAAGCGTTTCATCTTAAGAATTTCACCAGATTGATCCGCATAGGCTAGGATATGATGGTGTGTAGTGGTTGCTCCATCATCAATTAATACAAAGTAACCTGTTTTGAGCTTACCTTGCTCATTTTCTAAATAGTATAGTTTATTGTTATTGATTGTAAAGTTAGTAGCTCCAAGACGAAGTCGTGCACCTGGATTTTCTAAATAGACATCATTGCCAACTTTTTTAATCTCTGAATAGGTTGTCATTGCTGGGATATTAACCACACGATGTCCATTTTCATCAAAGTAGTAACGATTTGGTAAGTTTTGGAAGTTCTGTACAACTGCCTTAGAATCAATTTCTTGTCCTTCATCTTTATTATCTACCAGAGCTAAGGTTGTATTTGAAACCTCATCCCCATATTTGTCGGAAAACTTCTTGAACTCTGGTCTGATATACCAAGCATTTTTTTCAATAATAACATCGTCACCTTTAGCATTTAGCAAATATTCTTGCCCATCTCCAAGTTTGACAATATCATGAATATTGTATCCAGAATCTTTTCTATTTGCTAGATAGCCATCCTTACCAATGACATAACTTTCCCCATCACTGGCTGGAACAGCTCTATCTGCGACCATTGCACCTGATTTTTCAAAGTAAGACCATTGACCATTTGCAGTTGCCCATCCTGTTGCCATAGCGCCACTGCCTTTTAGGTAGTACCAAGTAGACCCTTCTTTGTACCAACCTGTGCGCATAGCACCACTATCTGCTAGTGAGTACCATGTGTTACCTTCCTTGTACCAGCCAGTACGCATAGCGCCACTATCTGCTAGGGAATACCATGTATTTCCGTCTTTGAGCCAGCCTGTCTGCATTTTACCAGTGCCGTCGAAGTGATACCATGAGCCAGCATTTTGTACCCATTTATCCTTAGCTAGACTGCCATCTTGTGAAAGATTCCAGTCAGCACCATTTTTAACCCAAGTATCTGCAGCTTGTGCTTGGTTGATAGACAAAAGTAGAGCAGCACCTGCAAGCAAACCAAGTGTGAGTAGTTTAGATTTTTTCATAGCCATTTCCTCCTTTATTGAATAGCTATAGGAGGGTTTCCCCTCTTTATTTAGCTATATTCTAATACTTTTCATAATCAAAGTCAATAATATTGTGAAAGATTAGACAATATTACCAATATCTACGAATTGTATTTTGAGTAATACCGTATTGATCCATATAAGAAACATATTGACCTGGATATGGAGCATGAACTACCTTTCCACCACCAACATAAATACCTACATGGTCATTTGTCTCTTCACTATTATACAAAATCAAATCTCCAGCTTGTTGAGAACCATTACTTACATAACTTCCTCCTGTTGCTTGACCATAGGTCACTCTAGGAATACTAATATCGAACTTAGCATGAATAGCCATCGTAAATCCTGAGCAATCTACGCCACTATTCAAATCTGCCCCACCCCAAACATATGGGATTTTCCCTACAAATGTCTCGGCATATTCACCAAGTGCCTGTCCACGATTTTCTACCCATACACCACTGGCTCTAAAGAAGTATGGTGTACCATTCACACGTTGATAACCAGTGACCATAGCACCACTAGCAGATAAGTAGTAATAATTACCATCAGGTTGAATCCAAGTATTTTCTTTCATCCATCCTTGGTCATCAAAATAGTACCACTTGCCATCTAATTGTTCCCAATTTTTAGCATAACCACCTGAACCGTATTTAAACCACCATTTACCATTGGTTTGCATCCATGTTCCTTTCGGATCACGATATTGATTGAAAGCTTTCTTCTCTTGATTTCCCTCTGCTTGGGTTTCTTTATCTTCAAAACCAATCAATTTTACTTGATCAGCTTCTTCAGCTTTTATCTTGCCTTGATTAACTAATTGAGCAATCGCTTCTTTCTCACTTGCTGATGGGGAATCAGCATAGGCTACCGTAGTATTTGCTAGGAGAACGCCTCCTGCAAGAACTAACAAACTAGAATAAAGATATTTTTTCATCGTGAAAATCCTTTCTTTTTTCTCCTTTTTGGAGATTGATTTTTCTGACTACATTATATCCTTTATTTGTCCCCATATCTCTCCTGTCCCTAGAAAGACTAAATCTGTTCCTAAACGGTCACTTGAACCAAAGAAAAATTCCAAAGCAAATGCCTTGGAACTTCTTATCTTTATTTTCCTTGAATGATTTTAACCACATCTCCTACACTTTGGAGTTGGTCAATTTCCTCATCACTGATTTCGATATTAAATTCATCTTCCAGAGTCAAGATAAACTCCATCAAGTCCACTGAGTCGGCATCCAAATCGTCTTTCAGACTCAAGGATTCTGTCACGACAAGGTCCTCTCCCTGTCGCTCTTGGATAATGGTCACAATACGGTCAAAAATTTCTTTTTCTGTCATCTCTTTTATTCTCCTGAAAATTCACGCGCAGTCTGGGCAACTACGTCTGTTTCTAGCATGGTACGAATCTGGCGGATTGTACTATAAACAGCCTTGGCATCGCTTGAGCCATGAGTCTTGACAACCGGTGCCTTGACACCAAACAAGACTGCCCCACCAACGTCTGAGTAGTTGAGCTGTTTTTTCAAACCTCTGAGACTGTCCTTGAGAAGGAGGGCACCTAGTTTCGCTCGAAGACCACCACCTGTAATAGCTGTCTTGAGCAAGCCCATGATTCCCATGGCTGTCCCTTCGATGGATTTGAGCACAGCGTTTCCCGTGAAACCATCTGCCACAACAACATCCGCAACGCCATTCATCAAATCACGCGCTTCCACGTTTCCGATAAAGTTTAAACTTTCATCAGCCGCCAGTAATTCATAAGTTTCCTTACGAAGCGGGTCGCCCTTACTACTCTCTGTTCCGTTATTGAGCAAGCCAACACGTGGTTGCGCAATGCCACGAACATTTTTAGCATAGAAAGAACCTAGAACCGCATATTGATGGAGGTGCTGGGCTGTATTTTCTGCATTAGCACCGAGGTCCAGCATGTCAAAACCTTTTCCATCTACAGTTGGCAAGGTAGACATGAGTCCAGGACGGTCGATATTCTTGATACGACCCACGATGAAGAATCCTGTAGCCAACAAAGCACCTGTATTCCCAGCTGAGAGAACAGCGTCTGCTTCGCCTTCTTTGACAGCCTTGGCCGCCAAGACCATACTGGCATTTTTTTTCTTCCGAATAGCTCTCGTAGGTTCATCGTCCGAATCAATCTTCTCATCCGTATGGATAATGCTGACGCGCTCTGTCGCTGTCAGATATTGCTTGATTTTAGCTTCATCTCCATAGAGTTGAACCTCAATATCTGAGAAGTCAGCCAGGGCTTGATTGACACCCTCAACGATGGCCTGAGGTGCGTAATCGCCCCCCATGGCATCTACTGCGATTTTTTTCATTTGTTTTCCTCTTTTAGTAATTGTCCCCAGTCTGCTAGGGAATCAATAAATTTCTTTGATTTTAGGTGAATCCCAACGTACTCTTCGTAGAGTTGATCCATAAACTGGCGTAAGTCTTGCTTGATTTCGGGCTTGAGCGAAATGGTCTCCAAGGTTTCAAAATCAATGGCTTGAAACTGATTGAGCAGATAGGGGATATTGGGATTTAGATGGCAACGTCTCTCATCTTCATGATAATGGTCTGGACAGAGGCAGGCTCCATATTTGAAAGAAAAGTCAAAAGCCTGACCGACCCGATGGCAAAAGACACACTCATTAAAATTGAGACTGATTCCAAATCGAGTCAAGATTTGAATTTCAAAAATATTGGTCAAAACTTGATAATCCAAGCCAGCTTCCATCAACTCCAAAGTCTTTTGCAAAAAAGCAAACAAGGGAGCATCATGCTGATTGTCCTGCAAACTAGCATCTGCAAGAGCTGCCACATAGGTCGCATAGGCCATGACAAAGAGATCACTATTAATCTTGGGAAAAGTCATCACCTCATGATAGTCCTCGATGTAGCTAAGCCCGTCATCATTGATTCGCAAGAGAAATCGTGCCAGCACCAAGGGCTGAATAACCGGAGCTAGCTTAGACTGACCAGCGTGTTTGACAAAAAACATCCGCTTACCAGCCTGCTCCGTAAAAATCTTGACTAGCTTGTCATCCTCCCGAAAATTGCGATTGTAGAGCACCAAGCCTTGACTCGTGATAGACTGAATCATGCTTCTCTCATGTACTCCTCAAGTCGTTTCATGGCTTCTTTGATAGTCTCCATGCTAGCTGCATAAGATAGGCGAACATAGCCTTCTCCGTAACGCCCAAAAGCGGCACCAGGGATAAAGGCAACGGCCTTTTTCTGAGCAAAATCTTTCAGAAAAGCAAAGGAATCTTGATTGTAACCCGCTGGAATCTTAGCAAAGATATAGAAGGCACCGTCTGGTTTAATAATCTCAAAACCAAGAGCAGTCATTTTTTCGATGATATAGTCCCGACGCTGGATGTATTCCTTCTTCATAGATTCCGCATCGTTTTTACCAGCCGTCAAGGCTTCCACCGCAGCATGTTGGGCCATGGTATTTGCGGCAGTAACCAAATATTGGTGACTCTTGATTAATTGGGCTGTGAAGGGTGCAGGAGCAAAAATCAAGCCCAAACGCCAACCTGTCATGGCATGCGATTTAGACAAACCATTGATGATAATAGCCTGATCTCTTAGCATCGTTCCTAGAGACACATGAGCTTCATCTGTATAGGTCAATTCTGAGTAAACCTCATCACAGATCACGAAAATTTCATACTTACGCAAAACAGCTGCCAAGGCTTCCAACTGCTCCCGACTATAGGTAATTCCTGTCGGATTGGCTGGATAGTTGAGAATAACCGCCTTGAGCTTGTCACCCTGCTCCAAAATGGCCTTTTCCAACATCTCAGGAGTCAAGACAAAACCATTTTCAGTTGTGTCAATCTCGACAACCTCTGCCCCAACTAGATTGACAATCGGCTCATAGCCTGGATAAGCAGGAGCTGGCAAGAGCACCTTGTCTCCCTCTTCCAAAATAGCTGTCAAAGTAGCAGATAAGGCCTCTGTCGCCCCAATTGTAACCAAGATTTCATTTTCAGGAGCATAGTCCAGTTGGTACTTTTCCTTAACAAAGTCACTGGCTGCCTGACGTAGAGTCAGCAGACCACTCATCCCTGTATAGTAGGATTGGTTCTGATCAATCGCTCGCTTAGCCGCCTCCTTGACATGATCTGGCGTTGTAAAATCAGGTTCCCCCAAGGTCAAACGCAAGACCCCAGGAATCTCCGAAATAGCCTGGTCAAACTGACGAATCAACGAAACTTGAATCTTATCTAACTGTTTATTAAAGCGCTTAGTTAAGTCCATAGATACCTCCTACTTTCAAAACGTATCTCTATTATACTACAAAAGCCCCCCGACCGCAAAAATACATGATAGAGTAACTTTCCACTTTCTATTTTACTTTTCCTGTTTAAAGGTCTATAATGGTAACAGATTCTATTTGGAGGTTTTTATGTCATTTCTATCAAAAAATGGAGCAGGTATCTTGGCCTGCTTTCTCATTTCTATCGTATCTTGGTACTTAGGAGGATTCTTCCCTGTTATTGGCGCGCCCGTTTTTGCCATTTTCATAGGCATGCTCCTACATCCCTTTCTCTCGCCCTATAAACAACTGGATGCGGGATTGACCTTTAGTTCCAAGAAATTGCTCCAGTATGCCGTTATCTTGCTTGGTTTTGGTCTCAATATCTCGCAAGTCTTCGCAGTCGGACAATCTTCACTCCCTGTCATCCTTTCCACCATTTCAATTGCCTTGATTGTTGCCTACCTCTTCCAGCGCTTCTTTGCACTGGACACAAAACTGGCTACCTTGATTGGAGTGGGTTCTTCTATCTGTGGGGGCTCTGCCATTGTAGCGACAGCGCCCGTTATCCATGCCAAGGAAAAGGAAGTAGCCCAAGCCATCTCCGTTATCTTTTTCTTCAATGTCTTGGCTGCGCTCATATTTCCAACGCTAGGTACCTGGCTTCATCTATCCA
Source organism: Streptococcus mitis (assembly GCF_901542415.1). Classification (NCBI taxonomy): domain Bacteria; kingdom Bacillati; phylum Bacillota; class Bacilli; order Lactobacillales; family Streptococcaceae; genus Streptococcus; species Streptococcus mitis. The sequence goes on from NZ_CABEHV010000004.1 coordinate 1,485,048, forward strand.
ATGAAGGCTTCGCCCTCTTTGCAGGAACTGCGGTCAATGATACTTCCTCTGTAACCGCCACAGCCAGCGCCTGGGACAGCCTTTACCAAAGTAATACCCTCGAATCCGCAACCATTGTCAAACTTACGCGGACACTGGCTATCATCCCCATCACTCTCTTTCTCTCCTACTGGCAAAGTCGCGAGCAAAAAAATAAGCAAGGATTACAACTGAAAAAAGTCTTCCCACTTTTTATCCTTTACTTTATCCTTGCATCTCTCCTAACTACCCTCCTGACCTCTCTCGGTGTGTCCAGTAGTTTCTTTACCCCACTCAAACAACTCTCCAAATTCCTCATTATCATGGCCATGAGTTCCATCGGTCTCAAAACCAATCTGGTAGCTATGGTCAAATCCAGCGGAAAATCTATTATTCTCGGAGCCATCTGCTGGATTGCCATCATCCTCACCAGTCTTGGTATGCAGACCCTTATCGGCATTTTCTAATACTCTTCGAAAATCTCTTCAAATCACGTCAACGTTGCCTTGCTGTAGGTATGGTTACTGACTTCGTCAGTTCTATCTGCAACCTCAAAACAGTATTTTGAGCTGACTTCGTCAGTTCTATCTGTAACCTCAAAACAGTGTTTTGAGCAACCTGCGGCTAGTTTCCTCTTTGCTCTTTGACTTTCATTGAGTATAACACAAAAGGTAGCTGATGGGCTACCTTTTTCTTATGCTTCCTTAATCAAGCGTGTATGTTCTTTCTTGATGCAACGATTCATCACGATGTCATCGCATCCACCAGCACGCAAGATCTCTTCCGCTTCTAGATTTTCAAGTCCTAGCTGCGCCCAAAAAATCTTAGCATCAGCCTTGAGAAAATCACGCGCCACATCTGGCAAAAACTCACTGCGACGGTAAACATTGACAATATCTACAGGAAAAGGAATCTCTGCTAGGCTAGCATAAGCCTTTTCACCCAAGATTTCTCCACCTGCAACCTTAGGATTGACTGGGATGATTTTATAACCCCGATCCTGCATTTCCTTGGTCACTCGATTGCTAGTTGTTTCTTCACGGTCTGACAATCCCACCACAGCAAGGGTTTTACTCGTTGCGAGATACTGACGAATCACACCATCACTTGGATTGATAAATTCTTGACTCATAGAAATCCTCCTTTTTCATCAGTATAGCATATTTTGAAAAGGCTTGCATAATTCTACTACAAAAAAGGAGGACTAGCCCCCTTTTTATTTAGCCTCGTACCAGGTTGCCCCTTCATTTTCATCTGCGATGAGGGGAACACTGAGTTGAATGGCTTCTTCCATGGTTTGTTTGACCAATTTTTTCATCTCTGCCAATTCAGATTTAGGAACTTCAAGAACGATTTCATCGTGCACTTGTAACAGCATCTTAGTCTGATAACCACCTACAACCAAGGCTTTATCCAGCTGAATCATGGCAATCTTGAGAATATCTGCCGCCGAACCCTGTATAGGAGAGTTAATAGCTGTCCGCTCCGCAAAACCACGAATATTGAAGTTGCGCGAATTGATATCTGGCAACTCACGACGACGCTTGAAGAGGGTCTCCACATAGCCCTTATCACGCGCCTCACGCACCACTTCATCCATGTAGTTTTTAATACCCGGGAAGCGTTCAAAGTAGGTGTCGATGTAGGCTTTGGCTTCCTTACGGCTAATTCCCAAATTATTAGACAAACCAAAGTCTGAAATCCCATAAACCACTCCAAAGTTGACAGCCTTGGCATTGCGACGGTCGTTTGCAGTCACATCCTCAGGACGCTCAATGCCAAAGACCCGCATGGCTGTCGAAGTATGGATATCTGCCCCTTCTTGGAAAGCCTTAATCAAGTGTTCATCCTTGGAAATATGCGCCAAAACGCGCAATTCAATCTGTGAATAGTCGGAGCTGAGAAGGACACTATCCTCCCACTCAGGCACAAAGGCCTTACGAATGAGACGCCCCTGTTCCAAACGCACAGGGATATTTTGCAAGTTTGGATCCACACTAGACAGACGCCCAGTCTGGGTCAAATCCTGCACATAACGAGTATGAATCTTGCCATCAGCCAAAATCCAGTCCTGCAAGCCAATCACATAAGTGGATTGAATCTTAGCAATCTGACGATAGTCTAGGATTTTCTTAACAATCGGAGCAATAGGAGCCAGGCGCTCCAACACATCCACCGCTGTCGAGTATCCAGTCTTAGTTTTCTTAGTGTATTCTAGAGGAAGTCCCAATTTTTCAAAGAGAAGCACTCCCAACTGCTTAGGCGAATTGATATTAAACTCCTCACCAGCCAGTTCATAAATCTCCTGAGTGAGTTTTTCAATGACAAGCTCATTTTCAGCCTGCATCTCAAGCAAGGTCTCTTTCTTGACCGTAATCCCAGCAATTTCCATCTTGGCAAGGACAAAAGCCAGAGGTTGCTCCATATCATAAAGAAGCTCTAATTGCCCATTTTCACTGAGTTTTTCAAGCAAAATAGGCTCTGTTTCGACCAAAACTGCAAGCTTACGAGCTAAATGCTCCAAGAATTTCTCACGTTCAGGAATGGCCTTCTTGACTCCCTTACCATAGAAAGTCTCATCATCAACCAAATAAGTCTGACCATAAAGACTAGCAATGGTCGCAATTTCATTGTCCTCCACAGTCGAAAGGAGGTATTTAGCCAAACGGCTATCAAAAGCAGGCGCCTGCAAATCCACACCAAAACGATTCAAGAGAACTTTAGCCTTCTTAAAGTCATAAACTCTCAGAGGTGTTTTTTCTAAAAAGGCCTTGAAAATCGGCTCTTGCAAAAGTTCAAGCTTGTCTGTAGCATAAAGCTTATCCCCACAAGACCAGGAAAATCCAACCAAATCATCCGTATGGTAATTCTCACCAAAAAGCTCAAAATGGAAGATAGACTCTTCACTCAGCATATCTTGACTAATTTGGTCAACGATAGTAAAGTTCAAACTCTCAGCCACATCAGCTGACGACACATTTAAAGCCTGCTTGAGCTGTTTGAAGCCCATCTCATCGTAGAATTTCCCAAGATTTTCCACATCTGGACCACTATAGACCAAATCCTCCAAACCAATCGCAATCGGTGCCTTGGTATCAATAGTCGCCAGTGTTTTAGACAAAAAAGCCTGCTCCTTATCATTAATGAGATTTTCCTTCATCTTAGAAGCCTTCATCCCATCGATATTTTCATAAATTCCCTCGAGTGAGCCATGCTCCAGCAAGAGCTTGATACCCGTCTTTTCACCGATTTTGGTTACTCCAGGGATATTATCCGACTTATCACCCATGAGCGCCTTGAGATCGATAAACTGAGTCGGTGTAATGCCCATCTTTTCCATGAGATAGTCTGGCGTAAAGGCCTCAAACTCAGCCACACCTTTTTTGGAAATCTCAACCACCGTATGCTCATCCGTCAGCTGAATCAAATCCTTGTCCCCACTGACAATGGTAATATCAAAACCATCTTGCTCAGCTAATTTATCTAGTGTTCCAATGATGTCATCCGCCTCATACTGAGCCAACTCATAGTGACGAATCCCCATATGATCCAGCAACTCACGAATAAAGGGAAATTGCTCACGAAACTCATCAGGAGTCTTAGCCCGACCACCCTTATAGTCCGCATACATCTCTGTACGGAAGGTCGTCTTTCCCGCATCAAAAGCCACCAAAATATGACTAGGCTCAACCCTCTCTAACAAATGGCTCAACATCAACTGAAAGCCATAAATCGCATTGGTATGCAAACCAGCCGCGTTCTTAAAACGGTCTAACTGCTGATAGAGCGCAAAAAACGCCCGAAAAGCAACAGAAGACCCATCAATCAATAATAATTTTTTCTTATCCATACACCCATTATAAAGGAAAGCACCAAAAAATACCATCGAGAAGAGCCAAACCGAGTATTTTTCATCCTTTTTCCGAATAAATAGATAGAGCCAGAGAATCTAGCAAAATTAGATTTAAAACTATGGTATAATAAAAGGAGGAAATGGATGATTCTCAGACATCCGGGCATCAGCCCAACCAATGACTTAGTTGCTAAGAAAATCTTTAGCAATCCAGAAATCACTTGTCAATTTATTCGTGATATGCTGGATTTACCAGCCAAAAATGTGACTATTTTAGAGGGAAGTAACATTCACGTCTTGCCTTCTCTGCCCTATTCAGTACAAGATTTCTATACAAGTATAGACGTCTTAGCGGAGTTGGACAATGGCACCCAAGTTATCATTGAGATTCAGGTGCATCATCAGAATTTTTTCATCAATCGCCTGTGGGCTTACTTGTGCAGTCAGGTCAATCAAAATCTAGAAAAAATTCGCCAGCAAGAGGGCAATACTCACCAGAGCTACAAACATATTGCACCGGTATACGCAATCGCTATTGTAGATAGTAACTACTTCCATGATGATCAAGCTTTTCATAGCTTTAGCATGCGAGAGGACGCGACAGGTGAGGTCTTAACCATCACAAATAACGGTCAAGAAAACCATCTAGTCAAGATGGCGTTCTTGGAATTAAAAAAATACAGAGAAACCAGCAAAGATAGCGTTCGCAAACCGTGGTTGGAGTTTTTCGGGAATAAACCCTTTACTCAACAACCCGAGCGAGCCATCAGCCAGGCAGATCAACTGCTGGACTATAAGAGCTGGTCTGAGGAGGACAGGAAAATGTTTAGTCAACTACGTATGAGAGAAGAACAAGCCTTGTTAGCACAGAACTATGCCTTGGAACAAGCTGAAGAAAAAGGACTGAAAAAAGGATTAGTAAATCTCGTTCGCCAGCATCTTTTAACCGCTGAGGTTGCCAGCCAGCAATTAGGCATGACGGTCGCTGAGTTTGAAGAACTATTGAAAGACCATTGTAAATAAGATTAAAAAAATACAGAGAAACCAGCAAAGACGAGGTTCGTAAGCCATGGTTGGAGTTTTTCGGGAACAAACCCTTTACCCAGCAACCTGAGCGAACCATCAGTCAAGCAGACCAACTGCTAGACTACAAGAGCTTCTTTGGGTTTACGACACGAGAAATTTGATGATTTTTCTTTACTAGAGGAGTCTCAGCGACCATCATTTTCAAGCACTGATAGCACTTGAAACGACGCTTTTTAAGTAGAATTCTAGTAGACATACCAGTCGTTTCAAGGTAAGGAATCTTAGACGGTTTTTGAAAGTCATATTTCTTCATTTGACTTCCGCAATCAGGACAAAGTGGAGCCTCATAATCCAGTTTAGCAATGATTCCTTTGTGAGTATCCCTATTAAGAACATCCATAATTTGGATATTAGGGTCTTTGATATCGAGTAATTTTGTGATAAAATGTAATTGTTCCATATGAATCTTTCTAATGAGTTGTTTTGTCGCTTTTCATTATGGATATTATGGAACTTTTTTTCTACAACAAAATAGGCTCCATAATATCCATGGGGATTTACCCACTACAAATATTATAGAGACTAAGTTTATAGAACAACATAAAAGTGAACAAGACTAAAACATCGTTTTGTTCACTTTTTTCTTCTTTTCAACAGAACTCTCACTATAGCCCATATCACAAAAAGAGAAGGTCATAAATCCTTCTCTTTTATATCTTCAACTAATTAGTTTTTGCGTTTCACAAATGGAAGGGCACCTAGGAGCAATCCAAGGAATCCTAATGATGCAACTGCAACATTATCTTTACCACCAGTATTAGGAAGTTCTTTCTTATCTTCTGCTTTCGCAGCTGGAGCTTGATATGTATTATCTTTGCTAGTACCTGCTACAGTTGGTGCAACCGCAGGAGTTGATGGTGTCTCAGCTGTTGGTGTAGCCGGAGCTGGTGTTGGAGCTTCAGCTGCTGGAGTAGCTGGTGTTGGAGCTTGTGATTCATTTGGAACAGGATTTCCAGGAGTTGGTGTTAGTCTTGGATCTGAATTTGGAGTAGAATAGTGATTAGTTACTTTTTTGTAATAGTTAGTAATAATACCATCTTTTTCTTCAGATTTCACAAAAGTATAACCTGCAATTGATTTACCTTTGAAATGACCTTCTTCAGCATTCAAAATATCAGTGTTAGTAGCAATATCAACATAGCGTGTGACTTTTAAGTCTTCTGTATCATTACTTCCAGATAGAACCTCAGCTTTATTATTAATTAAAGTATTTAAGGCATCTTCTAAATCAGCTAGACGATCTTTTAATCCATCTTTATAATAATCTTCAACACCTTCATTTTCTTCGCTGTCTTTGATTTGCTCTTTTACTTTAGAGATTTCGTCTAAGATTTTTTTGATTTCAGGGTTATTAACACCAAACTCTGGAACTTCATTAACAGCAGCTTCAACAGCGTTAACTCCGCCTTTGAATGCTGGAAGTTCTGGTTGTACAAGTGCATCTCCGTTTGAAGCTTCTGGTTTAGTTGGTTTTGGAGTTTCTCCTTCAGGTTTTGCAGGAGTTGGAGGTGTTGTATCATTCACTCCACCATTGAATTCTGGAAGTTCTGGTTGTACAAGTGCATCTCCGTTTGAAGTTTCAGGTTTAGATGGTTTTGGAGCTTCTCCCTCTGGTTTATTAGGTTCAGTAGGAGGTGTTGTATCATTTACTCCTCCGTTGAATTCAGGATTATTAGGTTGAGTAGGAGCATTATCATCATTTACACCACTATTGAACTCTGGAGTTGCTGGTGTTGTAGGCGCTTCTTCATCGTTTACTCCACCTGTGAATTCAGGTTTTTCTTCAGCTGTAGGAGCGTCAGCAGGATTTACCCCACCATTGAATTCTGGAGCATTAGGAACCGTTGGAACCTCATCCGCTTCCTTAGCAGGCTCAGTAGTTGCTTCATCATCATTTACTCCACCTGCGAAGTCTTTTGGTGCTTCACCTTTAGGAACTTCTTTTAAGTTTTCGATATAACCTAAAGTTGCGTTGTAATCATCAGTTAGTTCATCGATTGCATCTTTGTAAGCTTTCACTACTTCGTTAACTTCGTCGAATTTAGCTTGAGCTTCATCTGCAGCAGTTTTAGCAGAAGCAACAGCAGCTTCTAATCTAGTTACAGCATCTTGTAATCCATCTTGGATAGATTGTTCAGCATTGTTTTTCTTAGCTGTTGCAAGTGCAGTTTTAGCTTTTTCTAAAGTTTCTTTTTGTTTATCTAATGCCGCATTTTTTTCTTCTACTGCTTTTGCTTTTTCAGTAGCATCAGCTTTATCTTTGTCAGCTACTTTAGTTAATTTTTCAATCTTTTCAGCTAAATCATCAGCGATGTCTTGAAGTTTTTTTACGATTGGTTTAGAAGCTTCTTTGTTATAAGCTGCATCTAATTTTTCTTTATCAGCAGCTGGAAGCTCAGAAAGAGCTTTACCTTCTTGTTTTGTAGCACCGATTTCGTCTGCTTGAGGGTCTTGATCTTTAGTTGCTTCAGCAGTTGTATTTTGATCTTCTAATTCTTTAGCAGCTTGTGTAGCAGTGATGACACCATCTTCGATAGCTTTTAATAAAGCATCTTTACCGATTGCAGCTTTAGCTTCGTCTTTATTTGTAATTTTAGCATCAGCATCAATTTCTTTTTCAAGTTGATCTAAAGCAGCTTTAAGAGCTTCTAAGTTATCTTTTTCTTCTTTTTTAAGTTCTTCAACTTTAGCTTTTGCTTTTTCAGCTTCTTCTTTAGCTTTAGCTAATTCAGCTTCTGCGTCAGATTTAGCTTTGTCTGCTGTAGTTTTTGCAGCTTCAGCAGCTGTTACATCTTCAGCTTCTTTTGTAGCTTTAGCTGTAGCTTCGTCTACTTTTGTTTTAGCTTCGTCTGCTTTTTTCTGCAATTCAGCAACTTTAGCATCAGCTTCTTTTTTAGCTTCAGCAGCTTTTTCAGCTTCTGTTTTTTCAGCTGGTTTAGCTGGTTCTTCTTCAGCTGGTTTAGCTGGTTCGTTAGCTTCTTTTTCTTTAGCAGCTTTTACTTCATCAAGAGCTTTGTTATACTCATCAGTCAGTTTGTTTAATTCTTCAGCAACAGCTTGAGTATTTGATGCAGCTTCATCAAATGCATTTTGTGCAGCATCGCGCTCTTTTGTAATCGCAGTTACAGCTTTTTCTAGTGGTGATGTGATATCTTCACCAAATCCATTATCTTTAGCAGATTTAAGAGCTTCTTTAGCTTCTTTTAATGTATCTTCTTGTTTTTTAAGAGTTTCAGCTTTTTTATCTTCTTCAGCTTTTAATGCGTCAGCATCTTTTTTAAGAGCATCTACGCTTTCACCTAAATCATCAGCTTTATCTTGAGCTTTTTCTGATGCAGGACGAGCAGCATCAGCTTTTTCAGCTTCATCGATTTTAGCTTTTAAATCTTCTGGAAGAGCTGATGTTTTTCCTTCTGTTACTGGAGAAACTCCAGCATCAGCAGCTTGGTCTTTATTTCTTAATTTTTTCTCTGTTTCTTTATTAGCTTCAGCTTTTTTATCATCATCTGCTAATTCTTTAAGAATATCACCAGCTTTCAAATCACCAGATTCTACAGCTGCTAATAGTTCTGCTTTACCTAATGCTTTTTTAGCTTCTTCTTTATTCGTAATCTTAGAATCAGCATCGATATCTTTTTCTAATTGATCTAAAGCTTTTGATAAAGCATCTTTAGAATCTGCTTCTTCTTTTTTAGCGTCTTCTTCTTTTTTAGCTTCTTCTTTAGCTTTGGCGTCGGCTTCAGCAGCTTTTTCTTTAGCAGCAGCTAATTCATCATCAGCAGTTTTCTTAACTTCTTCAGCTTTAGTTTTTGCAACGTCAGCATCAGCAGCTTCTTTTTTCTCTGCTTCTAGTTTAGTAGTTGCTTCGTTAGCTGCAGTAGTAGTTGTGTCTACTTTTGCTTGAGCTTCAGTAACTTTAGCTTCTTTAGCTTTAGCGTCAGCTTCAGCTTGTTTAATTTCTGGACTTGTAACTTCTGATTTAGGAGTTGCAGTAGCTCCAGTTTCTCCTGCTGGTTGAGCTGGAGTAGTAGCTGTATTAGGATCATCAGCTTTTACAACTGACGGTTGAGATGCAACAAATGCCGCTCCCAAAACAGCCACACTGGCCAAGCTAGTCAAAATCATTTTCTTTTTATTCATATTTGAAACCCCTTTTTTGGAACTTTATTTGGATTCATTATAACTCTTTCTAAAAATATAATCAAGTAATAGGTTATTTTATTGGCTCTATAATATTTGTAGTGGGTAAATCCCCTATGGATCTTATGGAGCCTTTTTTGTGTAGAAAAAAAGTCCCATAAGATCTATAATGAAAAGCGACAAAACAACTCATTAGAAAGATTCATATGGAACAATTACATTTTATCACAAAACTACTCGATATCAAAGACCCTAATATCCAATTTATAGATATCATCAATAGGGATACACACAAAGAAATCATCGCCAAACTGGACTACAATGCTCCATCTTGCCCTGAGTGCGGAAGTCAAATGAAGAAATATGATTTTCAAAAACCGTCTAAGATCCCTTACCTCGAAACGACTGGTATGCCTACTAGAATTCTACTTAAAAAGCGTCGTTTCAAGTGCTATCACTGTTCAAAAATGATGGTCGCTGAAACTTCTATCGTCAAGAAGAATCACCAAATTCCTCGTATTATCAACCAAAAAATTGCGCAAAAGTTGATTGAAAAGACTTCTATGACCGATATTGCTCATCAGTTAGCCATTTCAACATCAACTGTTATTCGCAAGCTTAATGACTTCCGTTTTAAGCCTGATTTTTCGTACCTCCCTGAGATTATGTCTTGGGACGAGTATGCTTTCACTAAGGGAAAGATGAGTTTTATTGCTCAAAATTTTGATAATCTTAATATCATCACTGTTCTTGAAGGAAGAACACAAGCTATCATTCGGAATCACTTTCTTCGCTACGATAGAGCCGTGCGCTGTCAGGTGAAAATCATTACTATGGATATGTTTAGTCCTTACTATGACTTGGCTAAACAGCTTTTTCCAAACGCTAAAATCGTGTTGGATCGTTTCCATATTGTCCAACACATGAGCCGTGCTATGAGTCGTATGCGTGTCCAAATCATGAATCAGTTTCATCGAAAATCTCATGAATACAAGGCTACCAAGCGCTACTGGAAACTCATCCAACAAGATAGCCGTAAACTGAGTGATAAGCGATTTTATCGCCCTACTTTTCGCATGCACTTAACCAATAAAGAGATTTTAGACAAGCTTTTGAGCTATTCAGAAGACTTGAAACACCACTACAATGTCTATCAGCTCTTACTCTTTCACTTTCAGAACAAGGAGGCAGATAAATTTTTCGGACTCATTGAGGACAATCTTAAGCTGGTTCATCCTCTTTTTCAGACTGTCTTTAAGACCTTTCTAAAGGACAAAGAGAAAATCGTCAATGCTCTTCAGTTACCCTATTCCAACGCAAAATTGGAAGCGACGAATAATCTCATCAAACTTATCAAACGCAATGCCTTTGGTTTTCGGAACTTTGAAAACTTCAAAAAACGGATTTTTATCGCTCTGAATATCAAAAAAGAAAGGACGAAATTTGTCCTTTCTCGGTTTTAGCTTTTATTCAACCCACTACAGTTGACAAAGAGCCATTTTATTTATATAAATATATACTTATGATAATTTTGGAATATATATATCATAACAGAAAAAGAAAGCCCATTTTATAAGCTTTCTTTTTATTTTCTTTTCATCATTTACATTTTATAAGGTGAATTTTACACTTTTAAACCCACTCACCGTTAGCATTTACTGTGTAACCATCGATAGTTGTGTTCACCGCCAAAGCTCCTGATGGGTATGAATAGTACCACTTACCATCTACTTTGAACCAGCCTGTCTTCATAGCGCCTGAACCATCAAGATAATACCATGTACCACCTTGTTTCAACCAGCCAGTTTTCATAGCACCTGAATCATTAAGATAATACCACTTACCATCTACAAGTTTCCAACCTGTCTGCATAGCACCTGAGCCATCTAGATAATACCATGTACCATTTTCTTTTATCCATCTAGTACTCATTTTACCTAAACTGTCAAGATGGTACCAACTACCATTTATAAGTTTCCAGCCAGTTTGCATGGCACCTAAATCATTGAGATAGTACCAATTGCCATCAACTTGTTTCCAACCTGTTCTCATCACACCAGTTTCATCCAAGTAATACCATGAACCATCTTTAAGCCAGCCTGTCTTCATTCCATCTTCTTTAGAGAAATAATACCAGTCACCGTCAATTTTCTTCCATCCAACAGAACGGTTTCCTTCATTATCAATAAAGAATTTTTTACCATCAATTACAACAATATTAGGTGTCATAACACCATCTTTTAGATAATATGTTTTGTCATCTATTTTGATAAATCCAGTTTTCTTCTCACCATTTTCAACGAAATAGTAAGTCTTATCAGCAACCTTTACCAATCCTAACTGTTTAAATCCATCTTTTTCATTTAGGTAGTATTGCTTATCACCTAAGGTTAATAGACCTTTTTTCATTGCTCCATCAGTTTCAAAGTAGTAGGTCTTACCATCAATTTGTTGCCATCCAGTAACTTTTTTACCGTCCTTGATAAAGTAGACTTTACCACCTTCTGCTTTAAATTGACCGCTACTTGCACTATTGTTAGTAGTAGCACCATTATTTTGGTTGGCATTAGTTCCGTTAGTTTGGTTACTACTTGCCCCGTTATTAGCACTACCATTGTTTTGATTGGCATTACTACTATTAGTTTGGTTATTATCTCTACGATATGGGTTTGTTTGGGAGACATTGCTAGTATTACCTGAGGTACTGGTAGGAGCATACATATGGTAAAGAATTCCATCTTCTACTCTACTAGTAGTATACATATAGTTATCAATAACTGGATGACTTGTATCAGCTGTTGCTGTTCCTGTAACCGCTGCCTTGATATCAACTGGTCTACCGTTTTGGAATGTCACGAAATGAATTTCCTTAAATGATGAAGTCGATTGAGCACCTGTAGACGATGTACCAGTTTCCGTACTTGCAGCGCTTACTGGCTGAACTGCAGCCATAGTTAGCACTGAAGTTGCTAGCAAGATACCTGTAAGTGTTTTCTTCATAAGAAAAACCTCCTTTGTTAACCTATTAAATTTATTTCATTATATCCCTTTTCTATAATTAGTGCAATAAAAAACATAAAAAGTGTAGAAAAATTTAAAAGTAAAAAAATAGAAATATTAAGAGTATTTAATTTATTATTTTATTTCCAAAACCCAGTATACTACAGTTGACAAAAAGGCAACAAAAAAGCAGGAGATTCATCTCCTGCGATATTAAACAATTGCTTATTTAACCCATTCACCGTTTCCGTTTACAGTGTAACCATCTACAGTAGTGTTAACTGCAAGGGCACCTGAACCGTTTACGTAGTACCATTTACCACCAACTTCAAACCATTGGCTAGCTTTCATAGCACCTGAGTTTTCAAGGTAGTACCAAGTTCCGTTGTCTTTAACCCAACCAGTTGCCATCCAACCAGCTTGGTCGAAGTAGTACCAAGTACCGTTAATTTTTTCCCAACCGTTAGTTGTGTAAGAACCATCAGCATGTTTGTACCACCAGCGAGAACCTGATTGAATCCATTCTGCTTTTTTAGCAGGTGTTTCAGTAGATTGCCCTTGGAATGTTACATCTGTATGACGAACTTCATTGATAATGATATTTGCATTTGTATACAAATCACCAGAAACTTTGAATTCACCTTTAAATTCTACATCCTTACCATCTGAAGCGTAAGATTTCACTAGACGATATTTTACTACTGTTCCTTCAGCAAAACTTACTGGGAGTTCAGCGTCTACTTTATTTCCAGCTGCATCAACTGGAACTTTAACTGTTTTTGTTACAATAGCTGATCCTGCTTCATCTGTAGTAACTGTTACATATACAACACCTTTATCAGTCGTAACTGCAAAATCAATAGCTACACCTGGGATTGGGTTCCCTTTAGCATCTACAACGTTTACACGAACATAGTGTTCACCTTTGTCTTTTACTTCAGCAACTGGAGTAACTGAAGCTTTTTTAATATCAAAATTACCAAAACGGCTGTATCCAGGCAAGTTATTTACTAATTTACCATTTTGAAATACATCTCTATCTGTAGCAGTATTTTGTCCATCGTGCGAACCTGCGTCTGTCACTAGTTTACCTGTTTTTGGATCTACCATACCAGCTTTAAGAGTTACAGTGTTAGCTGAAACAGCTTGTACAGCACCAAATGCTGCAAGAGCGACTGCGCTTGTCAATAAAACTTTTTTCATCGTTTTATCTCCTTTGTTTTTCATTAAAATATTTTTTCGTAAGACTATCTTACTACCATACAGTATATAAATATTTGTAGGATTTGTCAAGAGTTTTCTTATGTTTTTTTAACTTTTTTCCCATTTCTTCGAAAAAAGGAAAAGAAAGCTAACTTGCGAAAAAAATCCCCCTGAAATACTCTAGTCTCCAAGTTGACATTTCGCAAATACTCATCCCTCAGATGATATCTTTTATATCTAAACTATATAGATGGTTAGACAGAACTTACTTCTCTGGTATTATCTTACAAACCCTTGTAAAAGTCAAGTAAAAACGGCAAGTATTTGGATAACACTTGCCATTTCATAAACTTCCTACTATGTAGATGAAAGATCGAACTCACAGTAAAGCCTCAAACTCAGAGACCGTCATACCCAGCTGCTGGCTGGCAACCTCAGATGTCAAAAAACCTTGGTGGACCATATCCAGGAAGGCAAAGAGTTTCCCACGTTCTAAACCTTGTTCAAGACCTTGTTCAAGACCTTCCGCCCTAGCTGTTTCCAAAGCATAGTCCTGTGCTAACAAGGCTTGTTCTTCTCGCATACGTAGTTGACTAAACATTTTCCTGTCCTCCTCGGACCAGCTCTTATAGTCTAGCAGTTGGTCTGCTTGGCTGATGGCTCGCTCGGGTTGTTGGGTAAAGGGCTTGTTGCCGAAAAACTCCAACCACGGCTTGCGAACCTCGTCTTTGCTGGTTTCTCTGTATTTTTTTAATTCTTATTTGTGATGCTCTTTCAATAGTGACTCAAATTCAGCAACGGTCATGCCCAATTGTTCACTCGCAACCTCCGAAGTTAGAAGACCTTGACGGACCATGTCTAGAAAGGCAAAAAGTTTCCCACGTTCCAGTCCCTCAGCTCGACCACGTTCTAAGCCCTTTTCTTCAGCTTGTTCCAAGGCATAGTCCTGCGCTAACAAGGCTTGTTCTTCGCGCATACGTAGTTGACTAAACATTTTCCTGTCCTCCTCGGACCAGCTCTTGTAGTCCAGCAGTTGATCTGCCTGGCTGATAGCTCGCTCGGGTTGTTGGGTAAAGGGTTTGTTCCCGAAAAACTCCAACCACGGCTTGCGAACCTCGTCTTTGCTGGTTTCTCTGTATTTTTTTAATTCTTATTTGTGATGCTCTTTCAATAGTGACTCAAATTCAGCAACGGTCATGCCTAATTGCTGGCTAGCTACCTCAGAGGTCAGAAGACCTTGGCGGACTAGATTTGCTAACATAACAAAACCACCTTCCGCCCTAGCTGTTTCCAAGGCATAGTCCTGTGCTAACAAGGCTTGTTCTTCTCGCATACGTAGTTGACTAAACATTTTCCTGTCCTCCTCGGACCAGCTCTTGTAGTCTAGCAGTTGGTCTGCCTGGCTGATGGCTCGCTCGGGTTCCTGAGTAAAGGGTTTATTCCCAAAAAACTCCAACCACGGTTTGCGAACGCTATCCTTGCTGGTTTCTCTATATTTTTTTAGTTCCAAGAATGCCATCTTGACTAGATGGTTTTCTTGACCGTTATTTGTGATGGTTAAGACCTCACCTGTCGTGTCCTCTCGCATGCTAAAACTATGAAAAGCTAGGTCATCTGAGAAGTAATTACTATCTACAATTGCGATAGCGTATACTGGTGCGATGTGTTTGTAACTCTGGTGTGTATTACCTTCTCGTTGGCGAATTTTTTCGAGATTTTGATTGACCTGACTGCACAAATAAGCCCACAGGCGATTAATGAAAAAATTCTGATGATGAACTTGAATCTCAATAATTACTTGAGTACCATTATCCAACTCTGCCAAAACGTCTATACTAGTGTAAAAATCCTGAGCCGAGTACGGTAGGGAATGCAAGACATGAATGTTACTCCCCTCCAAAATGGTTACATTTTTGGCTGGTAAATCCAACATATCACGGATAAATTGACAAGTGATTTCTGGATTGCTAAAGATTTTCTTAGCAACCAAGTCATTGGTCGGGCTAATGCCCGGATGACGTACAGTCATATTTCTTCTCCTTTCATTATAGCACATTTTTAAATCTAGGTTTACTAGATTCACTGCTACTACTTATTTATTCGCAAAAGAGACGAAAAAAACCTGAGAATCATCTCAGGCTTGGTCATTAAATCTTTTTCTCAATACTGAAAAGTGGAGAAAGTGGGCGTTTTTCATGGATACGTACGATAGCATCACCCAGTAGATGAGCAATCGAAATCTGTTCAATCTTATCAATCAAACGCTCTTCTGGCAGATAGATGGTATCCAAAACAACCAATTTCTTAATAGCTGATTTTTGGATATTGTCCATAGCAGGACCAGAAAGAACTGGGTGCGTACAGCTTGCATAGACTTCAACAGCACCAGCTTCCGCAAGGGCATCTGCCGCGTGACAAATCGTTCCAGCCGTATCAATCATATCATCAATCAAGATACAAGTCTTGCCTTCGACCTTACCGATGATGTTCATGACTTCACTGGTATTCATCTTATCAACACTGCGACGTTTGTCGATGATAGCAATAGATGTTTTCAAAAATTCTGCCAACTTACGAGCACGAGTTACCCCTCCATGGTCTGGGCTGACAACCACATAGTCAGAACCAACCATACCACGACGCTCAAAATAATCCGCAATCAGAGGAGCACCCATCAAGTGATCCACAGGAATATCAAAGAATCCTTGAATCTGCGCAGCATGCAAGTCGATTGTCAATAAACGATCCACTCCAGCTACTTCAAGCATATTTGCGACCAGTTTTGAAGTGATTGGCTCACGCGCTCTCGCCTTTCTATCCTGACGTGCATACCCATAGTAAGGCATGACAACATTGACAGATTCTGCACTGGCACGCTTCAAAGCATCTACCATAATCAAAATTTCAAGCAGATTGTCATTTACAGGCGAACTAGTTGATTGTAGGATAAAGACGTGTTTCCCACGGATTGATTCTTCAATGTTAACCTGAATCTCTCCATCTGAAAATTGGCGAACACTTGATTTCCCCAACTCTATCCCAATCTCCTGCGCCACACGTTTTGCCAATTCTTGATTAGAAGAAAGGGCAAACAGCTTTAAATCAGAAAAAGACATGATTTCCTCCGGTATATATGTATCGCTTGTGCTTTTCACAAGATTTTCCATCTACCATTGTAGCGCTTTTTGCACTATTTTTCAATCAAAAATAAAAGAAGGGCACCATATTTGTACCCTTGCATCATTCTTTTGAAAAATATTCTAGTTCATTATCTCATCGTTCTTCTCAACAAAGCGATAAGCCTGATAAAAACCATAGAGAGTAATAGCCGTAACCACTGGAATCGCTAACGGCAACTCTGTCTCCAATTCTACAAAAGGAGAGTTAAACAAGAAGTGAGTTCCCAAGGCTAAACCTAGGAAAATAAGCCCCTCTTTCTTGCCAACCTTCTGCCCTTTATAAGCTCTGTAAAGTAAGTAAACACCTACTACAGCCAGACCTGAAAAAGTCCAGTGAGAGGCAATTCCTGAGATGATACGCTCTAAAATCCTCGAAATAGTAAAGTCAAATCCCTCTGGCAAATCCGTACGAATATAACCAATATCCTCAATCATTTGGAATCCCAAACCAGAAGCAATGCCTAGTAAAAACAAAGATTTTAATTTTCGTACAGGAACCAAAGCTACCACAAAGGCAAGAGGCAACAACTTCAAAGGTTCCTCTACCAATGGTGCTACGATAGCACTTTCAAAGGCATTTAAAAAGCCACTATCTGGGAAAAGTACACTCAAAAAATCATGGATATAAGTATTCGCAAAGCTAGATAACCAACCCGAAATAAACATCCCACCTAATAAAGAAAGTATCAAAGCATTTTGGGGAACTTCCCATTTTTTACTAAGACGACTTAGGACAAAAGTAGCAGGAATCATGTAAAAGAGAGCTAAAAAGAGGGCTGACCCCATCAACTTATAGTCTGCTTCTGACATAGAACCATTGGTAAAATAACTCGTTTCATACTGTAAACCAATGCACAACAATAAAATAAAAATAAATAGGATATTCTTTTTCTTCATACACTTCTTTCTAAAAATCGTTTTATAATTCGACGACGGTCATACTTCCTGTATCCACATCATAGACAGCACCAGAGATAATGACATCGTCTGGTATTAGGGGAGAATCGATAAGGAGTTGCATATCCTCGCGTACACTTTCCTCTATATCTTGGAAGGGCAAAAAATCCTGATCTGACACATCGACACCTAGTTCCTCTTTTAAATACTCCTGAAAAGGCCCATTTTCAAAGGTCTGAGCACCACAGTCTGTATGGTGCAATACCACAATCTCTCTTGTCCCCATTTGTTGCTGGGAAATAACCAGCGAACGAATCATGTCCTCAGTCACTCGGCCACCTGCATTCCGCAAGATATGAGCATCCCCAAGTGCCAAACCTAGAGCTTGCGCAACGTGCAAACGAGAGTCCATACAGGTCACAATGGCAACTCTTGTTTTGGGTTTAAGTGGCAGATTTAACTGCCCATGTAGGGCAACATAAGCCTGATTGGCTTGCATAAACTGTTCAAAATACGACACGATTCCCTCCTTGAAAATTTGATAGTCAAATATTTCTCCTATCTTATCATTTTTAAGAGGATTTGTCACGGATTATGCAAAGACCTTTTTCAAAACTTCCTGAATCGTTGTCACCCCAATGACCTGAATTTCCTTGGGCGGAGTGATTCCTGTCAAGGAATTCTTAGGTACATAAATCTTAGTAAATCCCAGTTTAGCAGCTTCGTTAATGCGTTGTTCGATACGATTCACGCGCCGAATCTCTCCTGTCAAGCCCAGTTCTCCCACAAAACATTCCTGAGGGTTGGTTGGCTTGTCTTTATAGCTCGAAGCAATAGCAACCGCAACGGCCAAGTCAATGGCAGGTTCATCCAATTTAACACCACCAGCAGATTTGAGATAGGCATCCTGATTTTGCAAGAGAAGACCTGCCCGTTTTTCCAAAACAGCCATAATCAAGCTAGCACGATTAAAATCAAGTCCTGTCGTCGTACGCTTAGCATTTCCAAACATGGTCGGTGTCACCAAAGCCTGAACCTCCGCCAAAATCGGACGCGTCCCTTCCATGGTCACAACGATTGACGAACCAGTCGCTCCATCCAAACGCTCCTCTAGGAAAACTTGACTTGGATTAAGTACCTCAACCAATCCGCCCGACTGCATCTCAAAAATCCCAATCTCATTAGTGGAGCCAAAACGGTTTTTGACCGCTCTCAGAATACGGAAGGTATGGTGACGCTCCCCTTCAAAGTAAAGCACCGTATCCACCATATGCTCCAACATTCTCGGCCCAGCCAAGGTTCCTTCCTTGGTCACATGCCCTACGATAAAGATGGCAATGTTATTAGTTTTGGCCAGCTGCATAAGTTCAGCTGTCACCTCACGCACTTGAGAAACAGATCCCTGCACCCCTGAAATCTCAGGAGACATAATGGTCTGAATGGAGTCAATAATGAGGAAGTCTGGTTGGATGCGCTCCACCTCAGCTCGAACACTCTGCATATTGGTCTCTGCATAGAGATAAAACTCGCTATCAATATCACCCAAACGCTCTGCACGTAGTTTAATCTGCTGGGCAGACTCCTCCCCACTGACGTAGAAAACCGTTCCCACTTGGGACAACTGGGTTGAGACTTGTAGGAGAAGCGTTGATTTCCCGATTCCAGGATCCCCACCGATTAGGACGAGACTTCCCGGTACCACTCCGCCTCCAAGTACACGGTTAAATTCCTCCATCTCCGTCTTGGTTCGATTGACGTTGATTGACGTCACCTCAGCCAGTTTCATAGGCTTGGTTTTCTCACCTGTCAAGGACACACGCGCATTCTTTACCTCGGAAACCTCAACCTCTTCTACAAAAGAAGACCAAGACCCACAGTTAGGACATCGTCCCAGATATTTAGGGGAATTATACCCACAATTTTGACATACAAATGTCGCTTTTTTCTTTGCGATGATAAACCTCTTTCTATATCTCTAACTCACACTCAATCACTTGGCAAAAATCAATCTTCTCATTTGGCACAAACTGACGCATGAGCATTCGATGAGCAACAACTACCACAGTCTGATGTTCTCGATACTTAGACATACATTCTAGAAACCGAGACTTCATTTCCGTAGCCGTCTCATATTGAATAGGACTATTAGGAAGTAACTCTCCCTTATTTTCTAGAAACATAGTACGAGCTTTTTCAAAATTATCTGTGCCACTTTCATAGACCTGCCATTCATGCAATAATGACTCCACTCTTAAAGGAAGTCCCGTAGCACAGGCCACATAAGAAGCCGTTTCTAAAGCTCTTGTGACTGCAGAAGATACGATTATTTCAGCTGAAGGGAGTAAAGGATTGGTGCTCAATTTCTGGGCTTGCTGCCGTCCCTTATCAGACAAGGGTGCCAAATCTATCCCAAATCCCGTATAAGAACGCTCCTCTAACTCACAATAATCTGGCTCCCCGTGACGTACAAAGATAATCTTCATTCTAGTGCCCAGTCGATCCAAATCCACCGGTCCGCACGCCGTCAGCTGCATCTCCATCTGCGATTAAGAAAGGTGCAAAGATAGCCTGAACCACACGTTCCCCTACTTCAAGAACAACCTCTTGGTCTGTGATATTCTTCATCTGCGCAAAAATATGCCCTTCATTTCCAGGATTTCCATAATAATCCCCATCAATGACCCCAACAGAGTTAATTAAAACCAAACCCTTCTTACGAGGGTTTGAAGAACGATCATATAGGTATAGAACCTCAGTCGGTTGCATATAAGCCTTAACCCCTGTCGGAACCAATACAATCTCTCTTGGAGCGATAACTGTGCGCACAGCAACCTTTAAGTCGTAACCAGCCGCATGCGCCGTCTCACGCTTGGGCAATAAATTTTCATCTGTAAAACTAGAAACCAATTCAAAACCACGAATTTTCATCATCTTCTCTTTTCTATTATCATTTATTCTAGATTATTCTATCTTATTTATTCGTAAAAAGCACGAAAAAAAGAGCACACAATTCAAATCGCTTAGGGCTGCTGGATTCCTCCCCTGACCCGCTTCACGCAGAACTGTTGCTCCACTATTTATTATATCACATTCCTATTCATTTTAAAAGCAAAATTATTTTTTCCGTCTATTTCTAAAAAAGTCCTGCATAATAGCTGCGCATTCATCTTCCAAAATTCCCGTTTCAACCTCCACACGATGATTGAGACGCTCATCTGTCAAGATATCGTACAAACTTCCAGCAGCGCCAAATTTCTGGTTTTTAGCCCCATAGACCACGTTTGGAATACGGGCAAGCCCAATCGCCCCACTACACATGACACAAGGCTCAATGGTCACAAAAAGTGTGCAATCCAGCAAACGCCAGCTCTCCTCAGTCAAGTTCGCATTCTCTATTGCCATGATTTCTGCATGCATGACCGCCCGCTGCAATTCCTCACGCGCATTGTGCCCACGACCAATGATTTCGCCATCCTTGACAATCACACAACCAATTGGAATTTCATCGTGTTCAAGAGCAATCTCAGCCTCTCTCAAAGCTTCTCTCATAAAGACTTCTTTTTCTTCAACTGTATAATTCATCAATTTCCCTTTTCCTACTTATCAGTTTTATTATTATATCATGAATCCCAAGACAAAAAAAGCCACCGAATGCGGTGACTTTATAGGGAGATTATTATGAAAAAGAAAAGTTTAGGATATTTGTTACAACAAGTTAGGAGGTCTTCTTGTAACTGTCTATAGTATACCCGACCTATCTTAAACAAATCTTAAAAATCTCTTAGGACCAAACACTTTCTAAAATATTTGTTTGTTCACGACCAGGACCTACTGAGAAAGTAGAAATACGAACGCCAACCAATTCACTCACACGACGAACATAGTTACGCGCATTCTCAGGAAGATCTTCCAAATTACGAACTCCAGTAATATCTTCTGACCAACCTGGCAACTCTTCATAGATAGGCTTGCAACGTTTCA
Organism: Streptococcus mitis; assembly: GCF_901542415.1. Lineage (NCBI taxonomy): Bacteria > Bacillati > Bacillota > Bacilli > Lactobacillales > Streptococcaceae > Streptococcus > Streptococcus mitis. Next base: position 1,506,405 of record NZ_CABEHV010000004.1, read on the forward strand.
ATTGCTCAAGACTAGCTGGATAGTAGTCAATACGTTGACCATCAAGATCATAGGCCACACAGATTTTCACAATATCTAAACCACTCAAAACATCGATAGAGTTCAATGAAAGGTTAGTAATACCAGAAACGCGACGGCTATGGCGCATCACAACTGAATCAAACCATCCCACACGACGTGGACGACCAGTTGTTGTACCATATTCATGACCGACTTCACGGATACGTTCTCCCACTTCATCAAACAACTCAGTTGGGAAAGGACCGTCTCCTACACGACTCGTATAGGCTTTACATACACCTACAACCTTGTCAATCTTACTTGGACCAACACCAGAACCAATGGTCACACCACCAGCCACAGGGTTTGATGACGTAACAAATGGATAGGTACCTTGGTCGATATCTAGCATAACACCTTGTGCACCTTCAAAAAGCACACGTTTACCGTTATCAAGCGCATCATTCAAGATAACAGATGTGTCTGTCACATATTTCTTGATTTGTTGACCATATTCATAATACTCTTCAAAAATATCATCGAAAGCAATCGCTTTACTGTCATACAATTTTTCAAAAAGACGATTCTTTTCAGCAAGGTTACGTTCTAAACGCTCACGGAAAATATCTTTATCCAAAAGATCTGCAATACGAATCCCAACACGAGCAGCCTTGTCCATATAAGCTGGACCAATTCCCTTGATTGTAGTACCAATCTTATTGTCGCCCTTAGCTTCTTCTTGCAAGCGATCCAACTCGATATGATAAGGCAAAATAACATGCGCGCGATCAGAAATACGCAAGTTATCAGTTGTAACACCTTCCTCATGAAGATAGCTCAACTCTTTTACAAGAGATTTAGGATTTACAACCATACCATTCCCAATAACAGAGATTTTTTCAGGGAAGAAAATTCCAGATGGAATCAAGTGCAACTTAAATTTCTTACCATCAATCACAATCGTGTGACCTGCATTATCACCACCTTGGTAACGTGCAATCACTTCTGCATTCGCTGAAAGGAAGTCTGTAATCTTCCCTTTACCTTCATCACCCCACTGGGTACCTACAACAACAACTGAAGTCATAATCTTGTCTGAGCCCTCAGGCTCTTCCTTTCTCACATACATGGCAGGACTCTCACCTGCAATTATATCTTACAATTTATTATAAGAAAAAATCGCCTTTTTATCAAGAAGAAACAATAGAAAGATTTGCTATTTCCAACTATTAAAAAATGTTTTAGAAAAATTACCAGCTATTTATTGTTATATTGCCATAAAAAAGTAAGTTTGTTCGGAAATTAACTCAGACTATCTCAACAAGAAATAAAACCTTGTTTCATTATCATCTTTTCAAGATACAAACGATAAGCAACACGATAATGGTAAACGATAAAATCCCTACGACACCCAATACCATATCTAACTAAATAATAAATCAAAAATTTAAAATGAAAATGTTCCCAGTCCCAATTATTACCAAAGAAAGTAGCATACTCTTCTTCGATACTGTCATAGAAATCAGTCATCTGATCATAAATATTTTGTAGCATAAGCATACACTCCTTTACTTTTTATGACCTTATTCTAACAAAAAATTATAAACAGTTATTATAAAATCCTGAATTGCTCAAATACCAACCTCAAAAAGATAACAAATAGGAAAAGTTGACAGAATAGGAAAAAATTTACTACCTAAATTTCAAAAACTAAGATAATGGAAGCGGAAGGATTCGAATCCCTCGAAGGAGCGTATTTACAGTCCGCCACGTTTAGCCTCTTCGCTATCCTCGATTAAAGTACTAAAAAGATCTCCTTAAAACTGTGGTACATTACTCGAAAACGGAGGGCTCTGAAACTTTACTCAGCAAAAATATCTCACACCAAATAACACTAAATAGATTATTAAGGCTCTATAATATTTGTAGTGGGTAAATCCCCTATAGATATTATAGAGCCGATTTTTGTGTAGAAAAAAAGTCCCATAAGATCTATAATGAAAAGCGACAAAACAACTCATTAGAAAGAATCATATGGAACAATTACATTTTATCACAAAACTACTCGATATTAAAGACCCCAATATCCAAATTATAGATATCATCAATAGGGATACTCACAAAGAAATCATCGCTAGACTGGATTATGATGCCCAATATTGTCCTGATTGTGGAAGTCAAAAAGAAATATGACTTTCAAAAACCGTCTAAGATCCCTTACCTTGAAACGACTGGTATGGCTACTAGAATTCTACTTAGAAAACGTCTTTTTAAGTGCTATCAGTGTTCAAAAATGATGATGTCTGAAACTTCTATCGTCAAAAAATATCTCGCTTCGTTAGGTGCGAGATAGATTATTAATTATATAACAAAAAAAGAGGACTAAGCCTCTCTTAATCAACTACTCCGCCAGTAGGACTCGAACCTACGACATCATGATTAACAGTCATGCGCTACTACCAACTGAGCTATGGCGGAATAAAGCTAAGCGACTTCCATATCTCACAGGGGGCAACCCCCAACTACTTCCGGCGTTCTAGGGCTTAACTTCTGTGTTCGGCATGGGTACAGGTGTATCTCCTAGGCTATCGTCACTTAACTCTGAGTAATACCTACTCAAAATTGAATATCTATTCAAACCAAGAAAACCTCTCGCTTTCATATTCTCAGTTACTTTGGATAAGTCCTCGAGCTATTAGTATTAGTCCGCTACATGTGTCGCCACACTTCCACTTCTAACCTATCTACCTGATCATCTCTCAGGGCTCTTACTGATATAAAATCATGGGAAATCTCATCTTGAGGTGGGTTTCACACTTAGATGCTTTCAGCGTTTATCCCTTCCCTACATAGCTACCCAGCGATGCCTTTGGCAAGACAACTGGTACACCAGCGGTAAGTCCACTCTGGTCCTCTCGTACTAGGAGCAGATCCTCTCAAATTTCCTACGCCCGCGACGGATAGGGACCGAACTGTCTCACGACGTTCTGAACCCAGCTCGCGTGCCGCTTTAATGGGCGAACAGCCCAACCCTTGGGACCGACTACAGCCCCAGGATGCGACGAGCCGACATCGAGGTGCCAAACCTCCCCGTCGATGTGAACTCTTGGGGGAGATAAGCCTGTTATCCCCAGGGTAGCTTTTATCCGTTGAGCGATGGCCCTTCCATACGGAACCACCGGATCACTAAGCCCGACTTTCGTCCCTGCTCGAGTTGTAGCTCTCGCAGTCAAGCTCCCTTATACCTTTACACTCTGCGAATGATTTCCAACCATTCTGAGGGAACCTTTGGGCGCCTCCGTTACCTTTTAGGAGGCGACCGCCCCAGTCAAACTGCCCGTCAGACACTGTCTCCGATAGGGATCACCTATCCGGGTTAGAGTGGCCATAACACAAGGGTAGTATCCCAACAACGTCTCCTTCGAAACTGGCGTCCCGATCTCATAGACTCCTACCTATCCTGTACATGTGGTACAGACACTCAATATCAAACTGCAGTAAAGCTCCATGGGGTCTTTCCGTCCTGTCGCGGGTAACCTGCATCTTCACAGGTACTAAAATTTCACCGAGTCTCTCGTTGAGACAGTGCCCAAATCATTACGCCTTTCGTGCGGGTCGGAACTTACCCGACAAGGAATTTCGCTACCTTAGGACCGTTATAGTTACGGCCGCCGTTTACTGGGGCTTCAATTCATACCTTCGCTTACGCTAAGCACTCCTCTTAACCTTCCAGCACCGGGCAGGCGTCACCCCCTATACATCATCTTACGATTTAGCAGAGAGCTGTGTTTTTGATAAACAGTTGCTTGGGCCTATTCACTGCGGCTGACTTAAAGTCAGCACCCCTTCTCCCGAAGTTACGGGGTCATTTTGCCGAGTTCCTTAACGAGAGTTCTCTCGCTCACCTGAGGCTACTCGCCTCGACTACCTGTGTCGGTTTGCGGTACGGGTAGAGTATGTTTAAACGCTAGAAGCTTTTCTTGGCAGTGTGACGTCACTAACTTCGCTACTAAACTTCGCTCCCCATCACAGCTCAATGTTATAGATATAAGCATTTGACTCATATCACACCTCACTGCTTAGACAGACTCTTCCAATCGTCTGCTTTAGTTAGCCTACTGCGTCCCTCCATCACTACATACTCTAGTACAGGAATATCAACCTGTTGTCCATCGGATACACCTTTCGGTCTCTCCTTAGGTCCCGACTAACCCAGGGCGGACGAGCCTTCCCCTGGAAACCTTAGTCTTACGGTGGACAGGATTCTCACCTGTCTTTCGCTACTCATACCGGCATTCTCACTTCTATGCGTTCCAGCACTCCTCACGGTACACCTTCTTCACACATAGAACGCTCTCCTACCATACCTATAAAGGTATCCACAGCTTCGGTAAATTGTTTTAGCCCCGGTACATTTTCGGCGCAGGGTCACTCGACTAGTGAGCTATTACGCACTCTTTGAATGAATAGCTGCTTCTAAGCTAACATCCTAGTTGTCTGTGCAACCCCACATCCTTTTCCACTTAACAATTATTTTGGGACCTTAGCTGGTGGTCTGGGCTGTTTCCCTTTCGACTACGGATCTTAGCACTCGCAGTCTGACTGCCGACCATAATTCATTGGCATTCGGAGTTTATCTGAGATTGGTAATCCGGGATGGACCCCTCACCCAAACAGTGCTCTACCTCCAAGAATCTTAATGTCGACGCTAGCCCTAAAGCTATTTCGGAGAGAACCAGCTATCTCCAAGTTCGTTTGGAATTTCTCCGCTACCCACAAGTCATCCAAGCACTTTTCAACGTGCCCTGGTTCGGTCCTCCAGTGCGTCTTACCGCACCTTCAACCTGCTCATGGGTAGGTCACATGGTTTCGGGTCTACGTCATGATACTAATTCGCCCTATTCAGACTCGGTTTCCCTACGGCTCCGTCTCTTCAACTTAACCTCGCATCATAACGTAACTCGCCGGTTCATTCTACAAAAGGCACGCTCTCACCCATTAACGGGCTCGAACTTGTTGTAGGCACACGGTTTCAGGTTCTATTTCACTCCCCTCCCGGGGTGCTTTTCACCTTTCCCTCACGGTACTGGTTCACTATCGGTCACTAGGGAGTATTTAGGGTTGGGAGATGGTCCTCCCAGATTCCGACGGGATTTCGCGTGTCCCGCCGTACTCAGGATACTGCTAGGTACAAAGACTATTTTAAATACGAGGCTATTACTCTCTTTGGCTGATCTTCCCAAATCATTCTTCTATAATCTTTGAGTCCACATTGCAGTCCTACAACCCCGAAGAGTAAACTCTTCGGTTTGCCCTCCTGCCGTTTCGCTCGCCGCTACTAAGGCAATCGCTTTTGCTTTCTCTTCCTGCAGCTACTTAGATGTTTCAGTTCACTGCGTCTTCCTCCTCACATCCTTAACAGATGCGGGTAACAGGTAGTACCTGTTGGGTTCCCCCATTCGGAAATCCCTGGATCATCGCTTACTTACAGCTACCCAAGGCATATCGTCGTTTGTCACGTCCTTCTTCGGCTCCTAGTGCCAAGGCATCCACCGTGCGCCCTTATTAACTTAACCTTATTTTTTGACCTTTCAGTCATAAACTCTTATTAATACTACAGCGTTTTCGGTTTATTTTCTTGTTACTATTTGATATAGATATTCAATTTTCAATGTGCATTACTTGGTGATCTCTCACCAATGGAGCCTAGCGGGATCGAACCGCTGACCTCCTGCGTGCAAAGCAGGCGCTCTCCCAGCTGAGCTAAGGCCCCACAAGACCTCTCAAGACTAAACAAGACCAATGCGCAGTTCCTTATCCTTAGAAAGGAGGTGATCCAGCCGCACCTTCCGATACGGCTACCTTGTTACGACTTCACCCCAATCATCTATCCCACCTTAGGCGGCTGGCTCCTAAAAGGTTACCTCACCGACTTCGGGTGTTACAAACTCTCGTGGTGTGACGGGCGGTGTGTACAAGGCCCGGGAACGTATTCACCGCGGCGTGCTGATCCGCGATTACTAGCGATTCCGACTTCATGTAGGCGAGTTGCAGCCTACAATCCGAACTGAGACTGGCTTTAAGAGATTAGCTTGCCGTCACCGGCTTGCGACTCGTTGTACCAGCCATTGTAGCACGTGTGTAGCCCAGGTCATAAGGGGCATGATGATTTGACGTCATCCCCACCTTCCTCCGGTTTATTACCAGCAGTCTCGCTAGAGTGCCCAACTGAATGATGGCAACTAACAATAGGGGTTGCGCTCGTTGCGGGACTTAACCCAACATCTCACGACACGAGCTGACGACAACCATGCACCACCTGTCACCTCTGTCCCGAAGGAAAGCTCTATCTCTAGAGCGGTCAGAGGGATGTCAAGACCTGGTAAGGTTCTTCGCGTTGCTTCGAATTAAACCACATGCTCCACCGCTTGTGCGGGCCCCCGTCAATTCCTTTGAGTTTCAACCTTGCGGTCGTACTCCCCAGGCGGAGTGCTTAATGCGTTAGCTGCGGCACTAAACCCCGGAAAGGGTCTAACACCTAGCACTCATCGTTTACGGCGTGGACTACCAGGGTATCTAATCCTGTTTGCTCCCCACGCTTTCGAGCCTCAGCGTCAGTTACAAGCCAGAGAGCCGCTTTCGCCACCGGTGTTCCTCCATATATCTACGCATTTCACCGCTACACATGGAATTCCACTCTCCCCTCTTGCACTCAAGTTAAACAGTTTCCAAAGCGTACTATGGTTAAGCCACAGCCTTTAACTTCAGACTTATCTAACCGCCTGCGCTCGCTTTACGCCCAATAAATCCGGACAACGCTTGGGACCTACGTATTACCGCGGCTGCTGGCACGTAGTTAGCCGTCCCTTTCTGGTAAGATACCGTCACAGTGTGAACTTTCCACTCTCACACTCGTTCTTCTCTTACAACAGAGCTTTACGATCCGAAAACCTTCTTCACTCACGCGGCGTTGCTCGGTCAGACTTCCGTCCATTGCCGAAGATTCCCTACTGCTGCCTCCCGTAGGAGTCTGGGCCGTGTCTCAGTCCCAGTGTGGCCGATCACCCTCTCAGGTCGGCTATGTATCGTCGCCTTGGTGAGCCGTTACCCCACCAACTAGCTAATACAACGCAGGTCCATCTGGTAGTGATGCAATTGCACCTTTTAAGCAAATGTCATGCAACATCTACTCTTATGCGGTATTAGCTATCGTTTCCAATAGTTATCCCCCGCTACCAGGCAGGTTACCTACGCGTTACTCACCCGTTCGCAACTCATCCGGAGAAGCAAGCTCCTCCTTCAGCGTTCTACTTGCATGTATTAGGCACGCCGCCAGCGTTCGTCCTGAGCCAGGATCAAACTCTCATTAAAAGTTTGAGTTCTCACTCATTTCTGTCACTGACAGATTTATTGTTTTTTTCATTGTTCAGTACTACAACCTTAGTTGTAGTGCCCTGCACATTGGTTCGTCTTGTTCAGTTTTCAAAGGTCTTTGTCACTCACTTCTCTCAAGTGACAACTATATTAGTATATCACAGTCGCTTTCGCTTGTCAACACTTTTTTGAAACTTTTTTTAATTTTTTTCAATCAGTATTTCTTCTGCAATATACCATAGTCCGTACGGGATTCGAACCCGTGTTACCGCCGTGAAAAGGCGGTGTCTTAACCCCTTGACCAACGGACCGGAGTTGTTATTTTCAACTCTTACTATTATACCGACTTTTCAAACTTTGTCAACACCTTTTTCTAATTTTTTTCATTTTTTTTGCATAGCTTCTTACCGGGTACGGATATCAAACTCTTTAAACACAATACGTAAGTCTCTTAATACTCTTTGACGACCTCGGAATCGTTCATTTCTTAAAACACGTTCTAGTTCTTCTTGTTGCTCTTTACTTTGTTTGTTTCTATAATCTCTTAGTGTCTCATGAAAGAGATAATACTCATCTAGCCACAGACCTCCCTCACTGATACGATGACTAATCTCACCTACTTCTTCATAAGGTTCTTTATCATATCTACGCTTCTGGCTTTCTTGTTTACGGATATAGTCTAGAATTCTATTTCGGAATTTAGTTTTGAAGTATTTACGTAAACGTGGGTTATCTTCTACTAGCTCTTCTTCTCTACTAATCAATTCATGTAAGCAGAGCATACCCTCTTGGTCCCAATCCGATAGTTCCCATAAATGCAAGTAATATTCATTTCTACACTTATATACACTCCCCTGGACTTCTTCATATAATTCTTTAATCATAATGTTCCCCCTTTCTAGATACACTTTAACAAATAAAGAAGATAATTTGATTCATTTCATCCATTCTGCTCCCTACACCGTCTCAACTGCACAAAAAAGAGAGAGCCTACCTCTCTCAATATCATTAAGTTAAGGAGGTATTTCCCATGATAAAACAGATAAAAGCTCACTTGAATAAGAGTATTCAGAGTATCCTTGGTCAAAAAGTTGAGTTCGTCAAACAAGATGAACAGGCCTTTACTCGTAAAAGAAGTTTATCACTAGAAACTATGATTCGTACCATTCTGGGAATGGGAGGGAAATCAATATCAAAAGAATTACTAGTTGCCAAACTGACGGTTTCAAATTCATCCTTTGTTCAAAGACGCTATCAAATAAAACCTTAGGCTTTCTATGCCCTATTAAAAGAATTTACAGCACCTATTCCACTTAATACTGATTTTCCAATATGCGATGCTGATGGGAGTGATGTCTGTATTCCTCGAAATCCCATGGATACAGAAACTTCTATCCAAACCCAAACGGATGTTAAATCCTATAATTTCATACACATAAATGCCCTATACGACTTGACGACTGGAGTCTATAGAGATGTTTCTATTCAAGACAAACATAGGCAACATGAGCGCTTAGCTCTGATTCAGATGATGGAGGCTTCTCCCTTTCGAGAAAGCTCTTGTTATCATGGCTAGAGGCTATGAAAGTTACAATCTCATGGCTCATTTTCAAGAAAAAGGTTGGCTTTACCTTATCCGAATTCGAGATAGGAAACAATCTATGTATTCCTCCTTCAACTTGCCAAATACAGAGTGTTTTGATCAAACATTTTCTATAACATTATCACGAAAGCAAACCAATCAGTTTAAAAAACGTTATCGTGATTTTCCCAATGACTATCATTTTATTCCACACAATTCTACTTTTGATTTTCTTCCAGAAACAAGTCGAAAACATGACCCTGTTGAACTATACCAACTTCCTTTTCGTATGGTGCGTTTAGAAGTAGAAGAAGGAAAATACGAAACTTTAGTGACCAATACAGACTATTCAGTCCAAGAATTAAAAAATCGGCTCTATAATATTTGTAGTGAGTAAATCCCCTATGGATATTATGGAGCCTATTTTGTTGTAGAAAAAAAGTCCCATAAGATCTATAATGAAAAGCGACAAAACCATCATTAGAAAGAATCCTATGGAACAATTATATTTTATCACAAAACTTCTTGATATCAAAGACCCAAATATCCAAATTATAGATATCGTTAATAGGTATACTCACAAAGAAATCTTCGCTAAACTGGACTATGACGCCCCGTCTTGCCCTGAGTGCAGAAGTCAAATGAAAAATATGATTTTCAAAAAACTTCTAAAATTCCTTACCTTGAAACGACTGGTATGCCCACTAGAATTCTCCTTAAAAAGCGCCGTTTTAGGTGCTATCATTGCTCTAAAATGATGGTCGCTGAGACTTCTATCGTCAAGAAGAATCACCAAATCCCTCGTATCATCAACCAAAAGATTGCCCAGAAGCTGATTGAAAAGACTTCTATGACCGATATTGCTCATCAGCTGGCCATTTCAACTTCAACCGTTATTCGTAAGCTCAATGACTTCCGTTTTAAGCATGATTTTTCTCGTCTGCCTAAGATTATGTCCTGGAACGAATATTCCTTTACAAAGGGAAAAATGAGCTTTCTTGCGCAAGATTTTGATAACCTCAATATCATCACTGTTCTTGAAGGTAGAACACAGGCTGTCATCCGAAATCACTTTCTTCGATACGATAGAGCCGTCCGATGTTGCGTCAAAATCATTACTATGGATATGTTTAGCCCTTACTATGACTTGGCTAGACAACTTCGCTTTCTAATTTCTAGGCTCAGGCTGAAACAGTCTCCCAGACTGTTTCACTCCCAAATGCTAAAATCGTTCTTGATCGCTTTCACATTGTTCAACACCTAAGTCGTGCTATGAGTCGTGTACGTGTCCAAATCATGAATCAGTTTGAGCGAAAATCCCATGAGTACAAGGCTAGCAAGCGCTACTGGAAGCTCATCCAGCAGGATAGTCGTAAATTAAGTGATAAACGATTTTATCGCCCTACTTTTCGTATGCACTTAACCAATAAAGAGATTCTTGATAAACTATTAAGCTATTCAGAAGACTTGAAACACCACTATAATCTCTATCAGCTCTTGCTTTTTCACTTTCAGAATAAAGAGCCTGACAAATTTTTCGGACTCATTGAGGACAATCTAAAGCAGGTTCATCCTCTTTTTCAGACTGTCTTTAAAACCTTCCTCAAAGATAAAGAGAAAATCGTCAACGCTCTTCAATTCCCCTATTCAAACGCCAAACTGGAAGCAACCAATAATCTTATCAAACTTATCAAGCGTAATGCCTTTGTTTTTCGGAACTTTGAAAACTTCAAAAAACGGATTTTTATCTCTCTGAACTTCAAAAAAGAAAGGACAAATTTCGTCCTTTCTCGAGCTTAGCTTTTCTTCAACCCACTACAGTTGACAAAGAGCCAAAAAATCTCTACGCCAGTAGATGGGGCATAGAGACTAGTTTTCGTGACCTGAAATACAGTATTGGCTTGGTCAATTTTCACGCCAAAAAGAAGGAAGGGATTCTCCAAGAAATCTTTGCTCGCTTTACAAATTTTAACTTTTGTCGTTGGGTAACCTCGCAAGTTGCCATCGACAGTAGTCACAAAAAACAAAGATATTAAGTGTGTTTCTCAGATGCGGCTTATGCCTGCCATTTGTTTTTTACCTATTCACTTTCTTCCCTCCAGTTGAAAAACTACCTCAAAAAACAGTTATCTATTATTCGACCGAATCAAAAATATCTAATAAAGATAAAGACCCAATCGGTAGTTGATTTCATCTATAGAGTAACATAAATCTCAAAAAATGGGGTGAAAAAACCTTTATTTGTCATTCAAAAAAACAGAAGATGCGATAGAGAATCACTTTGATGATCTCAATCACACCTCCTATTCAAACAGTTAGATCACTAACTTAATGACATTGTTGTCTCTATAAGTGTTATTTTTCATCATTCATTTTTGACTTTACTTCATCATAAGATAATGCATGAGATTCCTCCTCGACTGTTTCAGGCATCTTTCCTGTTTCGTAAAGAGATTTAATTTGTGTACTATCCAATGTTTCGTATTTCAATAATGCTTCTGCAATCAACTTGTGAGTTTCACGATTTGACTGAATAATTTCAGCAGCTTTATTTCGTGCTTCATTCAATAATGATCGAACCTCTTCGTCAATTTCATAAGCTGTTTGTTCTGAAATTGATTTTTGAGGGCTTTGTGCACCAAACATGGCATGATTTCCTTCATATTGAACTGGGCCAAGTTTTTCACTCATACCGTACTCTGTAACCATTGCACGCGCCATTTGTGTCGCTTGTTCAAAGTCGTTTGAAGCTCCTGTAGTTTGGACATTAAAGATGATTTCTTCAGCTACACGTCCCCCCATTAAGCCAGCCAATTGCTCTTTCATATCTTCTTTAGAAAGAAGCATTTGGTCTTCCTTAGGAAGTGCAATCATGTATCCACCTGCACGGCCTCGTGGTACAATTGTAACCTTATGAACAACACGGGCATTCGACAAGACTAAACCAACAATGGTATGTCCAGCCTCATGGTAGGCAACCAATTCACGTTCTTTTTGTGAAACAGTCTTATCTTTCTTAGAAGGTCCAGCAATAACTCTATCTTCTGCTTCATCAATATCTGAGGCATCAATTATCGATTTATTGCGACGAGCAGCAACTAAAGCCGCTTCATTCAAGACATTCTCTAAATCAGCACCAACAAAACCTGGAGTTTGTTGAGCCACTAATTTCAAATCAACATCTTCTGCTAAAGGCTTGTTCTTAGCATGAACTTTCAAGATTGCTTCGCGACCTTTAACATCAGGACGGCCAACCAATACTTTTCTATCAAAACGTCCTGGACGCAAAAGGGCAGGGTCAAGTACATCTGAACGGTTTGTCGCAGCGATGACAATAATCCCTTCATTTCCCTCAAAACCGTCCATCTCAATCAAGAGTTGGTTCAAGGTTTGTTCACGTTCGTCATTACCTCCGCCAAGACCGACTCCACGTTGACGTCCAACAGCATCAATTTCATCGATAAAGATAATAGCTGGAGCTGCTTTTTTGGCATCTTCAAAAAGAGAACGAACACGACTAGCTCCAACTCCGACAAACATTTCTACAAAGTCAGAACCTGAAATACTAAAGAATGGAACACCTGCTTCTCCGGCGACTGCCTTAGCAAGCAAAGTTTTACCTGTTCCCGGAGGTCCCTCCAGAAGGACACCTGCTGGAATACGGGCTCCAAGTTTTGTAAATCGTTTTGGATCTTTTAAGAATTCAACAACTTCAACTAGTTCTTGTTTTTCTTCCTCAGCTCCAGCAACATCTGAAAATCTTACTTTAATATCTTCTTTATTTGCAGCTTTAGCCTTACTACGTCCAAAACTCATCGGGTTACGGCCATTATTTCCTCCCATATTTCCCATCATAGAGAATAGGAAGAAGAAAAGAATACCGAATGGCACAATGGATACAAGAATATTAATCCACATACCACTCGAACTTTCATGCTTAATAGTTACTTCCGCTTTATGGTCAGAAGCAAGTTTTTGCAATTCTGATACTGTAGTATCTGAAGGAAGAATAATACTTGAAAATTTCTCTACTGTTATGGCAGAAGGAGAAAAGAACTGAATGCCTGTTTCTTCTTTACTTGTTTTAGGATTTTTATAGACACCCGAAACTTCGATAACACTACCATTTGGTTGGTAAGTCAATTCTTTTACATTGTCATCGGTAATTTCTTTTACCAATTCTGTATAATTAATTTGCTCACTTTTCCCTGCAACACTACCTGTACTAAAATACTGGTAACCTGTAACTAGGAGAAAAATAAGTAATAACCATAGAAAAGGATTTTTAATTAAACCATTATTTTGTTTTTTCATTAAAAATTATTCTTTCTAATTTGAATACACTTCTTCTTTCAATACTCCAACATAAGGAAGGTTACGATAATTTTCTTTGTAGTCTAAACCATAACCTACTACAAACTCATTTGGAATAGTAAAGCAGGTATAGTCAGCTTCAATTTCTACAACACGTCCCTCTGGTTTATCCAACAAGGTGGCAATTTTAACAGAAGCAGCTTCTCTTTCAATAAACATATCTCGTAAATTCTTCAAAGTTTGACCTGTATCGATGATATCCTCTACAAATAGAACATGTCTTCCTTTGATATCTTGAGTAACATCTTGTTTAATATTGATCACACCGCTACTTGCTGTTCCACCATGATAGCTAGAAACCATCATGAAGTCCATTTCAATATGTGTGTCGATATGTTTAATCAATTCAGCCATAAAAGGAATAGATCCTTTTAAAATCCCAACTAAGATTGGATTTTTTCCTGCATAGTCTTTAGTGAGTTGAGCACCTAATTTTTTAGCAGCTTCTGTAATTTCATCGTGTGAAACGAGGATTTTTTTAATATCGTTTTCTAACATTTTTTTACCTATCTATTTTTTCTATATAAAGTACAGTGTTCATTATATCATTTTTCGTGTTTTTACTCAAATTACTGGTCGCAATTCCCAAAATTGAAACAATTTCACCAAATTGCTCAATAATCAGAGCAGATTTTCTCTTTTCCATAGGGATTTTTAAATCAATAAATAGACGTCTGAGTTTTTTTCTATGCCCATTTTGAATCAAAACATCTCCTTGTTTTCGATAACGAATGTATATGGATGTTTCGCGTGAAACAGGTATTTGTTGAATTGATTCACCTTCTAAAGGAAGTCCAAAGGAAAATAAATAACCTTGGTAAGATACCTGATTTTGATAGTGTAGCACAAGTTCATGTTCCTTTTCATCAGCCTGAGGACTGATTTTACAAATCTGAAACCGTTGGTACTCTTTTATCAATTCATAGCCATTTTTAAGCGGATGACGATACTGGTTTTTAGTTTTTAAAATCCGTCGAACATCTTCAAACTGAGCTTTTGTAAGATTCAAATCTGGAAAACTATTCAGATAAGTTTGAAGTAAGACTCTTTGTGTAGACTCAGAATAAGACAATAGCTGCTCTAAATTTTCCACATCAATATTGTTAGATAATTCAGCTATAGCTAAGTCATAATCTAAAATTTCATTTCCGATACTTAAGATTGCATCTCTAAACCTAGGATTTTCTTTTTCTAATTCTGGTAAATAAGAATTTCGAATACGATTACGAAAATAATGATTTTCCTTATTTGATGTATCTTCAAAGTGAAAAATTGGTAGAAAATCTTTTTTCTGAAAATGCAAGAAGGGCCTAAGAATTTCTATATCTCCGACCACTTGCTTCTCCTTAATTCCTGATAGATAGCGCAAACGAGTCCCTCGAATCAAACGCATCAAAATCGTTTCCACCTGGTCATCCGCATGGTGGGCAGTGATTAAGGCTGTCGCACCTGTCTTTTTCATGACCTCTTGAAAAAAATCATAGCGAAAATTTCGTGCACGCGCTTCTGAAAATTCTCCTGAAAAATTGCTGACATAAATAGGAAGTCCAGCTTCAGCAGCCAACTTCCTTAACTCCTTTTCTTCCCAATCTGATTCTACTCTCTGCTTATGATTCACATGAGCTAGGATTAATTCAATTTCTAACTCTTTTTGATAGATAGACAATACCTTAAATAGAAACATAGAATCTAATCCACCAGAAAGAGCTAGCACCACTTTAGCATGTTTTTTGAAATATCCCTTCTTGAGAAAATGATTTAAAAAATCCTGTTCCCTCATTTTAGAACCTCATAAACATCTTTAGCTATCTGAGAAATCGTATCATAATCAGAATTTTTAGTGAAAATAGAAAGAACAAATGGAGAATCTGCATAGACAACACCCGTATCATGCTCAAATTCGTCCGCATCCCCAATTTTATGAGCTACCTTCACAGAAACACCTTTGGCAATTCGCTGATTATCAAAATCTGTTTTAGTCAAAGACTCCAATACAAATCCATTTTGATTATAAATAGCTTCCATAACATTCCCAGCCATTTTAGCAGAAATTAATTTTTCTTTCGTATCCCAATCATCTCCCATAATAGCAGACATCTTGGATTTAAATGTTGCATCAGATTGGTTTGAAAGGTAATATCCCAATATGTTATGAGCTACATTATCAGATTCCTTAGATACTTTCGTTATTAAGTCCTTGAGAGAATACTCTTTATTATCTTCTTTTTTAGGGAGGCTACCACTTCCCTCTGGTTTATAAGAACCCGGAAAATCATTAACTGCTGATACGTATTTTACAGTCGTATCTAACTGATAAAGACCCTCATTTATTTTTTCTTGCGTATAATAAAGATAAGGGAGTTTTAAAACACTGGCCGCATACATCTTTTCATCTTGATTGATACCAGCTTCTTTTCCAGTAGTCAGTTGCTTAACATAAATAGAGAAAGAATCTTTCTGATATTTTTCCGATAACATTTCTTGGACTTTACTCATCCGATTATCTTCTTCAGAAGTTGATTCTTTAGCTACCCATCCAGCCTGATCAATATGTAGAAATTCTCTTCCTTCTACAAACATGGTCTTATCGATTGACACCTGAGAATAAGCTGATAAGGATGATTTCACTTCTTTTAAATCATAAGGACTATTATACAGTTTAAAATCAGATTCTAACCATACTTTTTTTATTGTAGGAGTTACCTCTGACTGATCGTATAAAAATCGTTTGTCCGCAGCAATAAATTGATGGTTGGATAACTTAAATACTGGAATTCCCTGTTTATTTAAGCGCCACTCGGTTATTTGGAAACTTGTTTGGGGAGTCAATTTTCCAGATTCCACTACTAAATCTTCATTCGCATAAACAGGAACCTCTCCATAAACCATGGGAGAACTTAATTTTTCTCTAAAATAAATACCAAAGTCAGATTGTGAAAGGTAATAAATTTCTTTCGAAGTATAGACGACTTCTTTTTCTGTGCTAACGACTTTTGAAATAGTCAAAAAACTCGGTAGCAACAAAATAATTAAGAACTTACGCATTCTTCCTTTCCTTTTCTTCTTGTAAACGCAATAATTGATTTTTATCAGCCAACTCTTCTAGTTTTTCATCCGATAGACTCAAAAATTGCTCTATTACATCTAATAAATTTTCCATTTTATCACCTTGGGAGCAAGTCAGGAATCGTATAAACAGCTTCCCGATTCTTAGAATAATAATATTTTGCACGCATGTATTTAGCAGCGTAATCTTCATCTTTCAACTTTGTAGCAAAAGCTGTCTCTTTCTCCTTTTCCTCACTTAAGGTTTGATACTGAGTTTGCAAGTCTGATAACTGTTGACGTCTTTGGAGTAATTGGTGATAACTTTGAGCAAGATTATAAGTTGGTAAAATGAACAATAAAATCATCAAAATAAGAACCCAACCCATGAAACGATTACATTTTTGTCGTTCTTTCATCAGATAGCGACGACGTTGGTGTTCATTTTGAATAAAAGAATTATTCAATTGTACGATATTTTTAGACATTTTCTTCTACCCGTGTTTCACTGATAATTTCATACATGCCTGCTGCATCTTCTTTTTTTGTACTATCTTTCATCTCCAGTACTTTTACAAGTAGCAACTTATTTCCAAATCGAATTTCAACTTGGTCATTAACTTTCAAATCCGTTGAACTTTTTGCCAAGATTCCATTTACCTTGATTCTACCTTTATCTGCTACTTCTTTTGCGACTGTACGACGCTTGATAATTCTTGATACTTTTAAATATTTGTCTAATCTCATTTTTATTACCTCAAATTATTATTGTACCATTTTTATCCCTTTTATAGAAGAAAAATGTTAAAGGGAAATTGCTTCCTTTGATTCTTTTATCTCTAATAAACTTTCTCCAAAAATGAGCAGACCTTCTAAAATTTCATAGTCCTTCTTGTTTCGGATGTCAAATACAACTTCCATTAATCCCTTATTCTCAGTTATGGCTGCTTTTAAATTCGTTGCAGATAAAGATTTAAAATAATCTTGAGCCAAAAACAATCGCTGAGTGACTTTTTCAAATTGTACTGTAATCTTATTATCTTTTCTTTCCACACGTTGAACAAAGACCTTGTCAAGATAAGACTTAACCAAACCAATCTCTAAAAGATAGGCTACCACGTCTGGGTACTCTCCAAAGCGGTCCATCAACTCTTCTTGTAACTCTTCATAGTTGGCACGGTTGTCAATTTGACGAATTTTCTTGTAAATTTCAATCTTATGTCGTTGATCAGAAATATAGGTATCAGGAAGATAGGCATCAATTTGTAAAATCAACTCAGCATTCCCTTTGGTTCTTGTGTTCCCATTACCATGTCGTTTAGCAATAGCTTCCTCCAATAATTGCGAATACAATTCAAAACCAACAGAATCAATGAAACCAGACTGGGATTTCCCTAAAAGATTTCCTGCTCCGCGAATCGAAAGATCTCGCATTGCAATCTTAAATCCGGAGCCCAATTCTGTAAATCCTTTGATTGCTTCTAATCTCTTTTCAGATACTTCACTGATTGATTTTTCCGGACGATACATGAGATAAGCATAAGCAATACGATTACTACGACCAACTCTTCCTCTTAACTGATACAAGGTTGACAAGCCCATATGGTCCGCATTTTCAATAAATAAAGTATTGGCATTTGGAATGTCCACCCCTGTCTCAATAATGGTAGTTGTCACCAAGATATCATACTGACCTTCAATGAAATCTAGTAGAGTATTTTCTAACTGAATCTCACTCATTTGCCCATGAACATACCCAATTGAAGCCTCTGGAATCAACTCCTGTAATTCTGAAACCTTCTGATCAATTGTGTCAACTTTATTGTAAAGATAGTAAACTTGACCTCCACGGTCCATTTCACGTAAGACAGCATCACGAATCACACTATCATTCTTTTCCAAAACATAGGTCTGAACAGGATAACGATTAGTCGGCGGAGTTTCAATAACAGACAAATCTCTGATTCCCAGCATAGACATGTGAAGGGTACGAGGAATTGGCGTTGCTGTCAAGGTCAGAACATCTACTTGTTTTTTCAGTTCTTTCAAGGTTTCCTTATGCTTGACACCAAATCGCTGCTCCTCATCAATAATCATTAAGCCCAAATCAGCAAACACAACATCTTTTGACAAAACACGATGTGTTCCAATCAGAATATCAACTTGACCCTTTTTCAATTTTTCAAGTGTTTCAGTCTGCTCTTTTTTACTTCTAAAGCGACTCAACACATCAATATTAACTGCAAAATTTTGGAATCGTTCCTTAAAATTCGTATAGTGCTGTTGCGCTAAAACCGTCGTCGGAACTAGAACGACAACCTGTTTGTGATCATTGACTGCCTTAAAGGCTGCACGCATAGCAACTTCAGTCTTTCCAAAACCAACATCCCCAACTAAAAGTCGATCCATTGGTTGAGAAGCCTGCATATCTCTCTTGATTTCCTCAACACTACGAAGTTGATCATCCGTTTCAACATAAGGGAAGGCATCATCAAAAGCATGTTGATCCTCATCATCAGCTGAGAAAGCAAAACCCTTCAACTGGCTGCGCTCAGAATAAAGTTTGATTAAATCGTCAGCTATATCCTCTACCTGGTTCTTAACTTTTTGCTTGGCTTTTTTGAAATGACCGTCATTTAATTTATTGAGTTTAGGAGCTTTACCGTCACTTGAAACGTATTTGGAAAGTAGATGAATCTGTTCCACTGGGATAGAGATTTGATCCCCGTTTTGGTATTGAACACTGACATAATCACGGTGAATCCCTTTGATTTCAATTGTTTCAATCCCTAGATATTGACCAATTCCATGGATATGGTGAACAACGTAATCTCCTTTTTCAAGTTCATTGTAATCTTTTAATCTCTCTGCGTTTGAAACATGTTGTCTTCGAAAACGACGTTTCAATTTCTTTTGAAAAATCTCATGTTCAGTTATCAATAAAACCTTTTCATCTACAAAATGAAAACCATGTCTGAGATTACCCTCAATTAAGTTTACAGATTCTTTACAAACACTTGACTTATCTCTAGAATCCAATTTAATCTGGTATTCCTCTAAAACATCCTCCAATGTTTTACTTCCCATTGAATTGCTAGACTGCAGGATAATAGTATAATCCATTTTTTTGTATCGCTCAATTTCTTCTTTTAGAAAAGAAAATTGATTGAAAAACTCCTGCATAGGATATTGATTAAATTGATAAATTTGGTCAAACTTGAGATTGCCTAACCCCTTTTGCAGATTAGAGAAAAAGGTAACCGGACTCTGCTTTTTATAGATTTGCTCTGTATCTGCAAAATACTGCATCTCAGAAAATGCTTTACTGTTCTGTAATTCTTCTGTAAAGTATTGTGCTAACTCCCTTTCAAAGACTTCATACTGATTCATCAATTTCTGATAATCATCAAAGAATACTGGGGTATCTTTTTCAATATAGTCAAAGACAGTCCATGTCTTTTCATAGCACAAAGATAAAAACTTCCGTGAATCTGAATGTATTTGTTTTTGGTGAAAACTTGAAAGAATTTCTTCTAGATAGGATTTCAAAATCGGTGATAACGTTTTTGAAATTTGTTTTTCTAAAGCTGACTGTCCTCGTTGATAATCCTTTTCTCTCAAAAGCATATCACTAGCTGGAAAGATAGTGAGTTCTGTCTGATTTTCTTTCGATAATTGTGTTTCGACTTCAAATAACCTAATACCATCAATTTCATCACCAAAAAACTCAATTCGGCAAGGTTCTAACTGGGATATTTCAAAAATATCTAAAATATCTCCTCGTATACTAAACTCTCCCTGAGTTTGTACTTGTGTAACTTTTCGATAGCCTATCTCTTTTAACTGATGGATAAGTGAGTGTTGGTCATATTCTTCACCAACTGTTATTTTTACAATACTATCTTTGAATATATTAGGAGACGGTAAAATCAATCGACTTGCTGCGATATTACAAACTAAAATCCCTTTCTTAGATGAATCAGTCAAAAAACGCAAGGCTTCAACCCGTGAAATGATTTTTTCTTGTGAAGACATCAAAAACTCGACCATAGGGGAGTCATCTACCAAAAATGGATAGACAAGTTCCTCACCCAAGATAGATAGAAGATCACTAACAAGTCCTTCTGCTTCTCCATAAGTTGACGTCAATAACACAATCTTATCTTCCTGTCTCAAACTACTAGCAATTGCTAAAGCTTTTGTAGAAGTTGACAAGCCTAACATTAATTGTCTTTTCTTATCTGTCAGATTTTGACGCCATTTTTTTATTTGATCATTTTCTGAGAATAAATCTAATAAGGTCACCATTTATCCGTTATACCTCTGCATTGTTTTCTCAAAGTTTTTCTCTTGTAAATAGTAGTTTACAGAATCGTCAACCTTGTCAATAGACTGTAAAATACCAATATAATCATACTTGTCAAACTTACTCAAAACATGGTTAACAACTGACATTCCATTTTTAGGTCTTCCGATTCCAATCTTAACACGATTAAAGGTCTGAGTCCCTATATGTTGAATAATAGACTTGATACCATTATGACCACCTGCGGATCCCTTTGCTCTTAAACGAATCTTTCCAACTTCCATGTCAAGATCATCGTAAATGATGAGTAAATCTTCAATATCCAAACCATAGTAAGTCAATAAAGCATGAACTGCTTTTCCACTTTCATTCATAAAGGTCGTTGGTTTGACCAGATAAATTTTTTCGCCATTAAGAAAAAAAGATGCTAGGTCAGCTTGAAATATCTTATCGTGTGTAAAAGTGACATTTTGTTTTTTAGCTAATTGGTCAATCAACATAAAACCAACATTGTGTTTTGTTTCAAAATATTTATCCCCTGGATTGCCCAAGCCTACAAGTAATTTGGTCATTTATTTTTCCTTTCAAAAGCCAAAAGGGTTGGAATTTTTTTCCAACCTAATTGACACTATTTATTAAATTTTTAGACATTAAAGCGGAATTCCATAATATCGCCATCTTGAACGATATATTCTTTTCCTTCTTCACGCAATCGTCCAGCTTCTTTTACGGCCTTTTCAGATCCGTATTTCACTAGATCCTCATATGACATGGTTACTGCACGAATAAATCCTTTTTCAAAGTCTGAGTGGATAATACCAGCTGCTTGAGGAGCCTTCATACCACGTTTGAAGGTCCAAGCGCGAACTTCTTTTTCACCAGCTGTGAAGTAAGTTCCCAGTCCAAGCAAGTGGTAAGCTGCACGAGTCAACTTGTCAACTCCTGATTCTGTCAACCCAAGTGCTTCAAGAAACTCTTGCTTGTCCTCTTCGTCTAACTCAGAAATTTCTTCCTCAGCACGCGCAGAAATAACGACTACTTCAGCATTTTCTGTCGCTGCAAATTCACGAATTTGTTTAACATAGTCGATAGATTCAGGATCTGAAACAACATCCTCGTCCACATTGGCAACATAGAGCACTGGTTTAGTCGTCAAAAGGAAGAGACCTTTGACAACCTTTTGTTCTTCATCTGTAAATTCGATTGTACGAGCTGATTTCCCATCTTCAAGGACTGGTTTAATCTTTTGAAGAACATTGAATTCTTCTACAGATTCTTTATCTTTTTGCGTACGTGCCATCTTTTCTACACGCGCATAACGCTTATTAACTGACTCTAAGTCAGCAAGAATCAATTCTAGGTTAATGGTGTCAATATCCGCAAGTGGATCCACAAAGGTATCTTCACGTCCTTGCTCGCGCATGACATTTTCATCATCAAAAGCACGAACTACGTGAACAATCGCATCTACTTCACGGATATTGGCCAAAAATTTATTTCCTAGCCCTTCTCCTTTTGAAGCTCCTTTTACAATTCCTGCGATATCTGTAAATTCAAATGTTGTTGGAACTGTCTTTTTAGGAGTAATCATTTCCGTCAATTTTTGGAGGCGTTCATCAGGAACTTCTACCATTCCAACGTTTGGATCAATCGTCGCAAATGGGTAGTTTGCTGCCTCTGCTCCTGCTTTTGTAATTGCATTAAATAGTGTTGATTTACCAACGTTTGGCAAACCAACGATACCTGCTGTTAAAGCCATATTTTCTCATTCTCCGTTTTCATTTCAATCCATAATATTATAACACAAAAAGGGAAAACTTGCTAACCCTCTAACTAAGTGTTCTCATACTCTTCAAAAATCAAATTCAAACCACGTCAACGTCGCCTTGCCGTACTCAAGTACAGCCTGCGACTAGTTTCCTAGTTTGCTCTTTGATTTTCATTGAGTATCAGTCAATAATTTTATTCATTTTTCGATCAAAATCATAGCGTCCCATCATGACAACATGATCACAATTACTGCATTTAATTTTGATATCTGCCCCAACACGTGTAATTTCCCAACGATTTGCTTTTTTACCAGTTGACTTGATTGTACAAGCGTGTGGTTTTTTCATCTCAACAAAATTTCCAACTTGATACATACTACTCTCCTTTTCTTTTTTGATTATATCATAAAAGAGGCGAGCTAGGCTCAACCTCTTTCACTTAATTTGTACGAACTGGGGTGATAAGTTGCATGAAGTCCTCTTCAGTATCAGCTGGCACAAGAGTAAATGGACGAACAGCTGAGATAAAGCTAATGGTCACCTTTTCGCTATTTAAAGCCTTGAGGGAATCAATCAAGTAAGTTGGGTTGAAACTAATGGTCAAATCTTCACCAGTAACCTGATCAGTATCGATTTCTTCGTTTACTTTACCAACTTCTGGAGAGTGAACATGGGAGCTAACAACCCCATCTTTAATTTCAAGTTTCACAGTACCATTTTGAGTCGCACTTGATAAAAGACGAGCACGTTCCATTGACTGGCGTAAGTTTACCACATCAAAAGTAATAGTAGTGTTAAAGTCTGTTGGAATCAAACGATCTGTATCAGGATAGTTTCCTTCTAGAAGACGAGTGTAGAAGCTAATATTTTCGCTTCTAAAGAGGATTTGATTATTGGCAAAGAAAATCTCTACAGTTTCGATATCATCTGTAAATACCGCTGAAAATTCGCGTAGAGAACGGCTAGGAATGACAACATCAAAGTCATCACTATTTTTCTCAAGCGTTAATTTTTTCTGGCTTAGGCGATGAGAGTCTGTTGCAACTGTTTTTAGCTCCTTGTGTTGACTCAATACAAAATGAACACCTGTCAAAATTGGACGACTCTCTTGTGTACTTGCAGCAAATGCTGTTTCATTGATAATTTTCTTGAGTAATTTTGTTTCAAGAACCAAAGGAGTACTTGCTGAAATTTCTTGGATTCGTGGATATTGTTCGCTATCTTTTCCTTTTAGGGTAATTTCTGATTTGCCACTTGTTAAAACAATTTGATTTTGTTCAATTTCTTTAAAATCAAGAGTTACATCAGGTAGACTAGATACCACATTGATAAAGAAAGAGGCTTCAAGAAGGATCGAACCTAAAGAAGTGATTAATAAACCAGCATCTTCATTTTTTTGAGAAATAAAATTTTCAATTGAAATTTGACCATTTGAACCAATTAAAGTAACACCTTCATTGGTCACGTCGATTTTTACAGTTGATAAAATAGGAATGGCATTTTTAGAACTTATAGCTCTCTTAGTAGTATTTAATGCTTGTAGAAATAAATTTTTATTAATTGAAAAATGAATCATGGATTCTCCTTTATTTATTTTTAGTATTAGAAGGATAATAGTAATAATAGAGTCTGTGAAATCTGTGGAAAACAGACTTTAAACAAGTCATATCAAGTTTTTTGGCTTGTTTAAAAAATGTGGATAAAAAAGATAAAAAAGTAAAAGTTATCCACAAGTTATTTGATTTTCTTTTTGATGGATTCAATTTCTAAACGTAAATTATCGTCTTCATCAATCAAAGATTTAATTTTGGCATGGGCATGAATGACTGTTGTGTGATCTTTACCACCAAATTCCTTCCCAATTTTTGGAAGACTATTATCTGTTAGTTCTCTAGATAAATACATGGCTACTTGACGGGCTAATACAATATTTTGAAGGCGTCTACTTCCCTTCATTTCTTTGACACTGACACCATAAAAGTTACCAACTTCATTTTGGATTTTATCAATTGGGATGACGAGCATTTGGTTAACATCTTGTTTACGTGCCCTAATAGCCTCTGCAGCGATATCGATAGTGATATCCTTAATCTTTTTTACTCGGGCAATTAAAGTGATGTCGTTGATGGCTCCTTCAAGTTCTCGGACGTTTGAATCAAATTGACCAGCTAGGTATTCTAGGGTATCACTTTGGAAATGGTAGTCTAAATGCTCTGTTTTGCTTTGTAAAATAGCAATACGTGTCTCAAAGTCAGGTGGTGTGATGTTTTGCGTCAAGCCCCAGCTAAAGCGCGTGACAAGCCTTTCTTCAAGGCCTTCTAGGTGTTTAGGACTACGATCACTAGTCAGAACAATTTGTTTTTGATTGCTATGGAGAACATTGAAAGTATTGAAAAATTCTTCCTGAGTTGCAACTTTTTTTCCACTCAGTGATTGGATATCATCAATTAACAAGAGATCAAGGCTACGGTAAGTTTTTTTGAACTTTTCCATTTCACCAAGTCTCAGGTGTTCAAGAAAGTCGTTGATAAAGCTTTCAGCAGGAATGTACTTAACACGCGCATCAGGAATATTTTTCAAAATCTCATTCCCAATTGCATTGAGTAAGTGAGTCTTCCCAAGTCCAGGTCCTCCATAGATAAAAAGAGGATTATAGGTCAATGCCAAATCTTCAGAGACAGCCAAAGCGGCTGATACTGCCCAAACATTTCCATCCCCTTGAATAAAATTATCAAAGGTATACTTTTCTTTTAATCCAGTATCCGAATAAGGAATAGATGTCAACTTTGGACTGTAGTCATAAAGAGTTGAATTTGGAGCTTCTTCAACTTGTGAGACAGCCGTATCTTGAGGTTTGGTGAAAATATAGTGGGGAGTTATCTCAGCATCATAAATTTCAAATCCAGCAACTACAATAATATCTTTTAGTTGTTTTTCCCAAACCATTTCCATTTCAGATCGTGGTAAAAATATAGTGGCAACATTTTCCTCTACCTTGATGAGTTCAGCTTGAATAGCATAGAAATCATACATGGATCGAGTCAGTCTTTCTTGAGCAAATTCTAATATACGATTCCAAAATTGTTTTTCTTTCAATCCTCTCTCCTCCTTTACTATTTAAAAGTTTAATGCTAGACTTATTTTACCATAGATAGCAAGAATTTTCCACAAGCTGTGAAAAATAATCCACAATGTTATTAAGTTTTATCCACAGGTTGGGGATAAAGTCAGAAACTATTGATTTATTAAGTTTTTTATTGAAAAAAATAGTGGATAACCTTGTGAGATAAAAAAATAAAAGAACAGCCTTATTTCAGGCTGTTGATAATTCTATTGTATTCTTCTTGATTTGAAAAAGAAATAATGATTTTTCCACTATCTTTTTTAGACATTTTGATTTCTACATCTAATCCGAGTAGTTTTTTTAACTGTTCTTCTTCATTTTGTATGAAATGATTCGTTTTTTGAAGTTTCTTTTGTTTTTTCTCTGTCAGAAGAGCTTCTAACTTCCTTACAGAAATGTCTTCCTCGATGATTCGTTGAAAGAAATAGTCTTGTTGTTCCTTATTCAACCCAACTAGAGAACGCGCGTGGGCTTGTGATAGTTTGCCATTTTCTACTTTTGAGAGGATCTGTTCTGGCAAGGACAGCAAGCGAATAGAGTTGCTGATATAAGGACGAGACTTGCCCATTTTATCTGCAATTTCAGCATGGGTAAATCCTTTCTCTACAAGAGATTCATAGGCGCGTGCTTCTTCTATTGGATTTAAATTTTCTCTTTGCAAATTTTCAATGATGGACTGGACCATCATCTCTTGATCTGAAAGCTGTTTAACAACAGCTGGGATAGACCTTAGACCAGCTAAAAGTGAAGCCCGATAGCGTCTCTCTCCTGCAAGGATTTCATAACCAATAACAGGAGATTGACGAACAATAATCGGTTGAATGACTCCATTTTCTTTTATAGATTGAGCTAGTTCATCTAGTTTTTCTCTATCAAATTCTTTTCGAGGTTGATAGGGATTTTTTTGTATATCTGTGATAGAAATCATTTCAAATTTTTCCATGATTCTACACTAACACATCTTTTCTCTTATGTAAAGCTTCTTTACATAGATGTCAATTAAGATTCTAAATCACCTGAACTCTTGTCAAGTTTAATAGATGTAGTTTCTTCTTTACCGTTACGATAGTAAGTTATCTTAATGGTGTCTCCGATAGAATGATTGTAAAGAGCACTTTGTAAGTCTGTTGATGAAGCAATCTCTTTGTCATCTACTTTTGTAATAACATCGTATTTTTCAAGGTGACCATTTGCAGGCATATTGCTTTGTACAGAACGAACAACTACACCAGATGTTACATTGCTTGGAATATTCAGTCTTCTAATATCACTTGTATTAATATTTGAGAGATTGACCATTTGGATTCCCAAAGCTGGACGAGTCACTTTTCCGTTCTTTTCTAACTGTTCAATAATATTGATAGCATCATTTGCAGGAATTGCGAAACCAAGGCCTTCTACAGATGTTCCACCATTTGTGGCAATTTTACTTGAGGTAATTCCGATAACCTGTCCTTGAATATTGATTAGTGGGCCACCAGAGTTACCTGGGTTAATAGCAGTATCAGTTTGGATGGCTTTTGTAGAAATGGCTTGTCCATCTTCAGATTTTAAAGACACATTTCGATTGAGACTCGATACGATACCTTGAGTGACAGTATTAGCATATTCAGAACCTAATGGGCTACCAATAGCAATAGCAGTTTCTCCTACGGTTAACTTGCTAGAATCACCAAATTCAGCTACTGTTGTCACCTTTTCTGAAGAGATTTTGACAACAGCAATATCAGAGAAAGTGTCAGCTCCGACGATTTCTCCAGGTACTTTAGTTCCATCTGACAAACGAATATCTACTTTGCTGGCACCATTTATAACGTGATTGTTGGTGACAATATAAGCTTCTTTGTCATTCTTTTTATAAATAACCCCAGATCCTTCACTAGAGATTTGCTGAGAATCTGTGTCAGTATCATCATTACCAAATACGCTATTTTGTCTGTTAGCTGAATAAGTAATAACAGAAACAACAGCATCTTTTACTTTGTTAACAGCCTGTGTTGTTGAATTTTCGTTCTTATAAGCAGTCTGTGTGATAGTGCTATTGTTGTTAGAGTTGTTTTCCCCACTTTTTTGAGTGAGTTGAGTTATTGAAAAACTACCCAAGGCTCCACTAATAAAGCTAATGACGATAACGACTAATAATTGAAACCATTTTTTGTAAAATGTTTTTAGATGTTTCATATTTGCCTCCATATGTTTTAAATTAATGAAAGTATAAACTGACTAGCTTAATTATAACTTAAAAATAAAAGTTTTTCACAGATTGTGGATAACTTTCAAAAATCTGTGGTTTTCTCGGCTAAGATTAACCTTTTATTTTGTGAATAAGATGTGAAAAAATAGAGAATATGTTAGAATAGACTCATGAAAATTAAAGTTGTAACAGTTGGGAAACTGAAAGAAAAGTATTTAAAAGATGGTATCGCAGAGTATTCAAAACGAATTTCTCGATTTGCTAAGCTTGAAATGATTGAGCTAGCAGATGAAAAAACACCAGATAGGGCCAGTGAGTTAGAAAATCAAAAGATTTTAGAAATAGAAGGTCAGAGAATTTTATCAAAAGTTGGTGACCGTGATTTTGTTATTGCGTTAGCTATTGAAGGGAAAACTTTCTCTTCAGAAGAATTTAGTAAGCAGTTAGAAGAAGCTTCTATAAAAGGATTTTCTACTCTTACCTTTATTATTGGAGGGAGTCTGGGGTTATCACAGGGTGTAAAAAAGAGAGCCAATCTTTCTGTTAGTTTTGGCCGCTTAACCTTGCCCCATCAGTTAATGAGACTAGTACTTGTTGAACAAATCTATCGGGCTTTTACGATTCAGCAGGGATCACCCTATCATAAATAGAAAATTGACTTTCAATTGGATTTTTGGTAGAATAGATGTATTAGGTCTCATAGCTCAGCTGGATAGAGCATTCGCCTTCTAAGCGAACGGTCGCAGGTTCGAATCCTGCTGGGATCAATATAGTAGCAAAGCTGGGAATTTTCCCGGCTTTTTTCTTAAAAAAGTACACTTGGGGATAAAAAAATGACAGTTGAGAGAATTTTATCTAAAACGAAATTCTATTTTGTATAATAGTTTTTGTAAGTTAGCTTACAAGAAAAAACATTTTAGGAGATTTTATTATGAAAAACACAGTTAAATTGGAACAGTTTGTAGCCTTGAAGGAAAAAGACTTGCAGGAGATTCGAGGTGGGGATAGTAGGATATCAAAATATCTCCGTGATTTTATTTTCCCAAGAAAAAAGTAATGAAATAAGGGGAAAGAGTAATGAATTTATTTGGATTTGGGATAGTTATTGTTTATTTTTTTATCGTTAGCAAAAGTTATGAACGGATTTGTAAAATAACTAAAAAAGAGCATATAGTTTTTTTATGCTACACAGGTATATCAGTTTTTATACTTGAAGAAGTTGCTAGTATGGTATATAGAGGTGGTTTTAGTTTAGTTAAATTTTTATTTCCATTAGTTATATATTTTTATTTAAGAAAATTTAAGATATATGAAACATACAAGGGAATTTTTATTAGTATACTATTATCTTTGTTATATAATGGTACCCATACTTTTATATCTGTAACGTTATCTTCAATTATAGGAGATTATTTAGTATCCCAGCATGAAGAAATTTTCTATTTTATAGTTCTATTACTAACTTATTTTTCAATCAAAAAAATTATTACTTATTTCCATTTGGAACTAGCCTATTTTGACAAGGACTACCTTTATCCCTTCTTGAAAAAAGTATTTTTTGCTTTACTACTGCTCCATACTGCATCTTTCGTTTCAGATATGGTAAGTACGGTTAAACATTTGAATAGTTTTGGAAGTATTTTGTCATCTATTGTTTTTATCTCTCTACTTTTGACCTTCTTTGCAATGAATTCGCATAAAGAACAAATGGAAAAAGAGATTGCTTTAAAGCAGAAGAAATTTGAACAGAAACATTTACAGAATTACACAGATGAAATTGTCGGTCTGTATAATGAAATCCGTGGTTTTCGACATGACTATGCTGGAATGCTTGTCAGCATGCAGATGGCAATTGACAGTGGTGATTTACAGGAAATTGACAGAGTTTACAATGAAGTTTTGGTCAAAGCCAATCATAAACTGCGTTCAGATAAGTATACTTACTTTGATTTGAACAACATAGAAGATTCAGCTTTACGAAGTTTGGTTGCTCAGTCCATTGTCTATGCTCGAAATAATGGTGTAGAGTTTACACTGGAAGTAAAAGATACGATTACCAAGCTCCCAATTGAACTATTGGATTTGGTTCGTATCATGAGCGTTTTATTGAACAATGCTGTTGAAGGTTCAGCTGATAGCTATAAAAAGCAGATGGAAGTAGCAGTTATTAAGATGGAAACTGAAACAGTTATTGTGATTCAGAATTCATGTAAAATGACGATGACTCCTTCAGGAGATCTATTTGCATTAGGATTCTCTACTAAGGGAAGAAATCGAGGAGTCGGATTAAATAATGTGAAAGAACTACTAGATAAGTACAACAATATTATTTTAGAAACAGAGATGGAAGGCAGTACATTTAGACAGATCATTAGATTTAAGAGGGAATTTGAATGAAAGTTTTAATTTTAGAAGATGTTATTGAACATCAAGTGAGACTAGAGAGAATATTGGATGAAATTTCTAAAGAATCGAATATTCCAATATCATACAAGACAACGGGAAAAGTCCGTGAATTTGAAGAATACATTGAAAATGATGAAGTAAATCAGCTTTATTTCCTAGATATCGATATTCATGGGATTGAGAAAAAGGGATTTGAAGTGGCTCAACTCATTCGTCATTACAATCCTTACGCTATTATCGTCTTTATCACTAGTAGATCAGAGTTTGCGACTTTGACCTATAAATACCAGGTATCAGCCCTAGATTTTGTTGATAAGGATATCAATGATGAGATGTTTAAGAAGAGAATTGAGCAAAATATCTTCTACACGAAGAGTATGTTACTTGAAAATGAAGATGTGGTAGATTATTTTGATTACAATTACAAGGGAAATGATTTAAAAATTCCTTACCATGATATTTTGTATATTGAAACGACAGGAGTCTCTCATAAATTGCGCATTATTGGTAAATATAGGCAATATCAGAGAAATTGACCGAAAGAATCTAGAAGTTGTTTTCTATGAAGACCATCGCTGTCCTATTTCAAGGTTAAAAATTAGAAAGTTAAAAGATATTTTAGAGAAAAAATCTCAAAAGTGATTGACAATTAGTAAGAAATTGATATAATGGTTATATCTGCTACAGATAGAAGGTCCGTTGGTCAAGGGGTTAAGACACCGCCTTTTCACGGCGGTAACACGGGTTCGAATCCCGTACGGACTATTTTATCCGCCATAGCTCAGTTGGTAGTAGCGCATGACTGTTAATCATGATGTCGTAGGTTCGAGTCCTACTGGCGGAGTATAGATAAAAGGGAACACAACTGTGTTCCTCTTTTTATATCAATTTGCATTACCAAGCATCTTCATAAGGAAGTCTGTTATTTCTTGAGGACTTTCTTTTTTTCCATGTGCAATCCAAGTTTGACAGACACCAAAAAGTGCGTGAGTTAGATAGATGCTACTATATTCTAATTCAGTGGAATTGAGATTCAGTTGCATAAATCGCTTTTGTAAATCTGTACTGAGCATGATATGAAGTTTATTTCGTAAGAAATTTTGGATTTCTTTGGTCCCATTTTCAGAAAGAAGGGCAGCCAGAAGCGGTTCTGACTCTAGATATTCAAATACTTCTAGAATAGCATCTCTTTTGTGATGAGCATGTTTTTGAAAAATATATTCAAATGTATGGAATAATTTGCTTTGATAGTGCTCAATCATATCATACTTATCCTTATAGTGAGTATAGAAGCTGGAACGACTAATTCCGGCTTTTTCTGCTAGCTTGATAGTAGAAATTTGATCAAATGGTTGTTCCATTAGTAATTGTACCATAGCATTTTCAATAGTTCGCTTTGTTTTTAAGCGTTTGTTACTTTCTTGCATATTTCCTCCTTGTAAACAAATTAGACTATATGTCTAAAAATGGATTTTTTATCTTGTAATTTAGATTTTTTAATGTATAATCTATTATATCAAAATTTTAGACAATATGTTTAAAAAAGGAGAAACTATGTTTAAAGAATGGAAAGCAATTTTTAAAAAACCAACCTTTATTATTGTCATGATAGGGATTTCTCTTATTCCAGCTCTGTACAATATCATATTTTTGTCATCAATGTGGGATCCATATGGGCAATTGTCTGACTTACCTGTGGCAGTTGTCAATAATGATAAAGAGGCTTCCTATAATTATAATACTATGACAATAGGAAAAGACATGGTGTCCAATTTAAAAGAAAATAAAACCTTGGATTTTCATTTTGTAGATGAAGAAGAAGGTAAGAAGGGTCTAGAAAATGGCGATTACTATATGGTAGTAACTTTACCAAGTGATTTATCTGAAAAAGCAGCTTCTATTTTAACGGATAATCCAGAGCAAATGCAAGTAGATTATCAGACTTCAAGTGGTCATAGCTTTATTGCCAGCAAGATGAGTGATTCTGCTATGACACAATTAAAGCAGAGTGTTTCTACCAATGTAACCGAGACCTATACTAAAGCTTTATTTAACAAAATGGTCGATTTAAAGGATGGTATGAGTCAAGCAGCTTCTGGTAGTAAAAAATTAACTGATGGAGCGAATCAGTTAGTGGCAGGAAGTCAAACATTAACTACCAACCTACACTCTTTAGCAGCTTCAAGTTTAACATTTTCAAATGGAACGGAGCAGTTTACTAAAGGATTATCTGCTTATGTTTCTGGTGTCGAACAACTTCATCTTGGCTTAGGAAATTTTAATAGTGGTTTAGTTACATATACTGGTGCAGTGAGTCAATTAGATAACGGATTAGGTCAATTATCTTCTAAAAGTCCTGAATTAGTAAGGGGAATCAATCAGTTATATACTGGTGTAGAATCCTATACTGGCGGTGTTTCTCAGCTTAATGCTGGTCTTAATCAATTTTCATCTGGTGTTAGTGTTTATACAAACGGAGTGGGAAGTCTTGCAACAGGTGCTAATCAGTTATCTAATCAATCAGCTACACTTCGAATGGGTATGGAGCAATTAAGTGAAGGGATTCAACAACTTTCTAGCAAGTTAGATGCTTCGTCTGAGCAAAAAGATCAAATTAATCAATTATCTTCTGGTCTGAATCAGTTAAATCAAGCCATTCAAAATATTGATGTTGGAGATACAAAACAATTAGATTCTGTTTTATCAAGTATAGTATCTCTTTCTAATCAAATGTTAGCAAGTGCTCAGTCTGATAAAGCGACTACATTAGCCAATATTCAATCGACAGCAGCTTATCAATCTTTGACAAGTGAGCAACAAGCTGAAATAAGTGCTTCTGTATCTCAAAATTCGACTGATAGTATTCAATCGGCTCAGTCAATTGTAGCTTTAGTTAAAGGTTTACAGGGAAGTTTAGAAAACTTACAAAATCAATCTTCTAATCTTTCGATTTTAAAAAATCAAGCTAATCAAGTATTACCGATTGCTTCTACTTCTTTGACAGGATTGTCAAGTGGATTAACAGAGATACAAGGAGCTGTTACTAGCAAATTAGTTCCTGACAGTCAGTCGATTGCATTAGGTGTAAAGGTATATACTACAGGTGTTGATAAAGTTTCTCAAGGCGCAAGTCAACTAAGTGAAAAGAATTCCACCTTGACAGGTAGTTTGGATCAACTAGTTTCAGGCTCAACTACCTTGACACAAAAATCATCTAACTTGACAGCAGGAGTTGGTCAATTAGTTGAAAAAACTCCAGAATTAGTGTCTGGTATTGAAAAATTATCAACTGGCTCCAGTCAATTGAATCAAAAGAGTCAAGAATTGATAGCAGGAGTTGATAAATTGCAGTCAGGATCTAGCCAACTAGCTGACAAATCCAGTCAGTTAATTTCAGGTGCTTCTCAATTAGAAAGTGGAGCTAATAAATTGGCAGATGGATCTGGGAAACTTGCAGAAGGTGGAACAAAGTTAACTTCTGGATTGGAAGGTTTACAGACAGGAGTTGCTTCTTTGGGACAAGGACTAGGTAATGCTAGTGATCAACTTAAATCAGCATCAACGGAATCTAAAAATGCAGAGATTTTGTCAAATCCACTCAATCTTTCCAAAACAGACAATGACCAAGTTCCTGTAAATGGAATTGCAATGGCTCCTTATATGATATCAGTTGCTCTCTTTGTTGCAGCAATATCAACGAATATGATCTTTGCGAAGTTGCCTTCAGGACGTCATCCAGAGAGTCGTTGGGCTTGGTTAAAATCTCGAGCTGAAATAAATGGTATTATAGCTGTTTTGTCAGGAATTTTGGTATATGGAGGAGTTCATCTTATTGGTCTAACGGCTAATCATGAGATGAGAACATTTATTCTCATTATCATAACAAGTTTAGTATTCATGTCCATGGTGACCGCTTTAACAACATGGAATAGCCGTATAGGAGCTTTCTTCTCTCTTATCTTGCTTTTATTACAGTTAGCATCAAGTGCAGGTACTTACCCACTTGCTTTGACAAATGATTTCTTTAGAGCCATTAATCCTTGGTTACCAATGAGTTATTCAGTTTCTGGATTACGACAAACAATCTCTATGACAGGAAATATTCATCATCAAGTCATTTTCCTTGTTGTGATATTAGCCCTATTTACTGGTTTAGGTATGCTAGCCTATCAACCTAAGAAAATGGAAGAAGATTAAAAAAATCGACCAACTGGTCGATTTTTTTATGTCTTAGATGACTTTTGTCTGTGATTATAGATTCCAAATAGTAAGAGAGAAGTAAAGGAACAGATTGCTCCAGTAATAAAACCATTGGGAATGAAGGAAAGTGTAATAGTTCCTTTCCCCTTGGGAACGTCAACTTTCATAAATCCAGTTTGAGCTTGTTTAATTTCTATTTTCTTACCATCTTGGTAGGCAGACCAACCTTTGTCATAAGGAATGGTGAAGAAAATAGATGTATCTTGTTGGACATCATATGTAGCAAAAACCTTGTTTTTAGAAGTTGATACTGTTACAGGTTGTTCTTTGATTTTTTGAATAGCCTCAGTTAAAGTTTGGGTATCTAAACGATAGAAGGTAGGAGATTCAAATGATACTTGTGAATTTCCAGGGAAACTAACATTGATATTGAAAGTTTTTTTCTCTTTTGTATAGCCTAGATTAAAGAAGGAGAAGACATTATCAGTTGTAAAAGTTTTCTTTTCTCCATTTACAAGGATGTCAACCTTTTTCTGTTTGTCATTAGAAAAGTGAAGGTTTGTGAAAGAAAGATAAACTTGACTGTTTTCGGGAACCTCAATTTGATACTGGATTGCTGCATCCTCATTTGAAGAACTTGTGACACTAGTCAAATCATTAGTATTTTCAGTTTTTTCATAGGGGATTGGAGAAAAATAATCAAAATCGACGTTAGCAAGTTGATTTAAAAACGAGGCCTGATTATCCAAAGTGTGTTCATTGAACTTTACATCATTGTAAACAGATTGACTAGCAAATGCAATCGGAAGGGAGTATTGATTTTCATATAGGGTAAGATTATCTTTTTGATATACATCTTGGAAACCATACTTATCAATAGGGTTTTCTGAGATATTGTACTGGATGCCAAATAAACTATCAGCCAAAATACTATTATTTGCATAGCGTAGATTGAGATTAGTCCCAGAGGATTTAAACCCAAGTTTATCCAAAGTAGAGCTTGCTGAACGATTTCGAACAGATGAAAATTGAGAGATTCCATTGTAGTTGAATTTCATACTGTCATTTCCTGTTTGAGTTTCTAGTTTCTCACTACGAGTAAATTGATTTCCAATATATGTTGAGAAAGATTCCATAGCTGGGATATCTCGATTATATGAACTTCGAGAAGCAAAACCCCATTCTTTAGCAATTCCGTCTATTTGAGATGAAGCATTTAAACTCATTTCAACCATTATAAATAAAGAGATTAGAATGGCAAATAGATTTACAGAGATAAACTTTTTGATAACTGCAAGGAGTAAAAGCGAATAGACAACCAAAAATTCAAGAGTAAGCAGAATATTCAAATCTGTT
The DNA here is from genome assembly GCF_901542415.1 of Streptococcus mitis. NCBI lineage: Bacteria > Bacillati > Bacillota > Bacilli > Lactobacillales > Streptococcaceae > Streptococcus > Streptococcus mitis. Next base: position 1,542,135 of record NZ_CABEHV010000004.1, read on the forward strand.
AAAAAAGAATAATGTGATTTTAGATAGATGGTAGCTAAAAATCCTGTTACTATAAGAAAAAGCGAAACTAAAAAATTCCAGACTTTAAGTTCTTTCAGACGCTTTAAGACTTCTGCTGCTGTGTAAATTAACAAGGTAGAGAAAATCCAAGCATAGCGATGTAAAAACATGTTTGGAGTATGCATGCCTTGCCAAAATAAATCAAGAGCTTCTATATAAAAGCTAGCAATTAGAAATGCAAAGAAGATTGCATAGATAAGTTTCACGTGAAACTTAATAGATTTCAGCGTAAAAAATAAAATGGTCAAAATAAAGGGAAGTAGTCCAACAAAAATCATTGGGATGGCCCCATACTTGGTTGTGTCAAAGGAACCAATGAATTGCTTAGCAAAGAGATCAAGATACCAGCTACTTTCAGTTTGAAACTTTGTAACTTCAGTTAATTTTTCCCCATGTGTCTGTAAATCAAACAGAGTGGGAAGAGTCAGAATCAAACTAGTCATACCAGCTAAAAAGGAGATAACTATGAAATCAAGAACAGATGATTTTCGAGTCTTAAAGTCCCAAGAAATTTGACAGATATACCAGAAAATAAGAAACAATGCTGTCATATAGCCAAAATAATAGTTTTGGATAAATAAGATTGACAGGCTTGTAAAGTACAATAGGAATTTCTTTTCAGTTATCAGTAGCTGTAAACCAGTTATAATCAAAGGAATCAAGATAAAAACATCTAGCCAGGTTTTTATCTCTAATTGACTGACAGTGAAACTCATCAGAGCATAGGAAGTAGATAAAGCTAGTTTTAAAGGCTTAGGAATCGATTGAAATAATTTATTTAAACTAAAGTAAGTTGACAAACCAATCAATCCAAATTTTAAGAGAGTTGTCAGATAGACAGCATCTGGCATATTCGACAGATTAAAAAAGTAAACTAGAGGTGAAAGGAAACTTCCCAAGTAATAACTAGATAGGGCATAGAAATTTAATCCGAGGCCACTTGTAAAGGTGTAAAACAGCCTACCATTTCCATGTAGGATATTTCGTAAAGCTACATCAAAAATAACGTATTGATGAAAACCATCTCCTAATAGAGGAGAGTTGTCGCTATTCCAGTAGATACCTTGAGATAGGTATACTCCTATCATAATGATTATGGGAATGATAAAAGAAACAAAATAGGTCCAATATGTTTTAAAAAATAATTTCATGTTACCTCATAAAATGTTAGAAAACTCAGCTGGTTAGCCCAACTGAGTTTTGAAGTTTTTAGTCTTTCCAAAGTTCTTTAACTTTTGCTTGTACTTCTGCATTTTCTAGAAATTCATCATAAGTTTCATCGATACGGTCAATAACGCCATTTTTAGACAAGACAATAATATGGTTGGCTAGAGTTTGAATAAACTCGTGGTCATGACTGGCAAAGATGATTGATTCTTTGAAGTTTTTCAATCCATCGTTCAAGCTTGAGATAGATTCCAAGTCCAAGTGATTGGTTGGATCATCAAGTACAAGGACATTTGATTTTAAGAGCATGAGTTTTGAAAGCATGACACGAACTTTTTCTCCCCCTGACAAGACATTTACAGGTTTGTTAACTTCATCTCCAGAGAAGAGCATACGGCCGAGGAAGCCACGTAGGAAAGTATTGTCATCTTCTTCTTTACTTGCGAATTGACGCAACCAGTCAAGGATTGACTCTCCTCCTGCAAAATCTGCCGAGTTATCTTTTGGCAAGTAAGAACGGCTAGTAGTTACTCCCCACTTGACAGTTCCTTCATAGTCAATGTCTCCCATGATTGCACGAATTAATGCAGTCGTTTGGATATCATTTTGTCCAATAAGTGCTGTCTTATCACCTGGACGCAAGATAAAGCTGATATTATCTAAAATAGTCTCACCATCAATCTTTACAGTTAGATTTTCTACTGTCAAGAGATCATTACCAATCTCACGTTCCGCTTTAAAGTTGATAAATGGATATTTACGACTAGATGGTACAATTTCTTCAAGTTCAATCTTATCAAGCATTTTCTTACGTGATGTTGCTTGCCTTGATTTAGAAGCGTTAGCAGAGAAACGAGCAACGAATTCTTGCAATTGTTTAATTTTTTCTTCTGCTTTAGCATTACGGTCTGCTAGCAATTTAGCAGCGAGTTCAGAAGATTCCTTCCAGAAGTCATAGTTTCCGACATAGAGTTTGATTTTTCCAAAGTCAAGGTCGGCCATGTGAGTACATACTTTGTTTAAGAAGTGACGGTCGTGGGATACTACGATAACTGTGTTATCAAAGTCAATCAAGAAATCTTCTAACCAAGTAATAGATTGGATATCCAAACCGTTGGTAGGCTCGTCCAAGAGAAGAACATCAGGTTTACCAAAAAGTGCTTTGGCGAGGAGAACTTTTACTTTCTCACCGTTGGCCAATTCGCTCATGTTTTGATAGTGCAATTCTTCTGGAATGTTTAGGTTTTGAAGTAGTTGAGAGGCTTCACTTTCTGCTTCCCAGCCTCCAAGCTCGGCAAACTCTCCTTCAAGTTCGGCAGCACGCACTCCATCCTCATCTGAGAAATCTTCCTTCATGTAGATAGCATCTTTCTCCTTCATGATGCTATAAAGTTTTTCATTTCCCATTATAACGACATCGATGGCACGTTCATCTTCATAGTCAAAGTGATTTTGACGAAGAACAGAGAGACGTTCATCTGGACCAAGAGAGATGTGACCAGTAGTAGGTTCGATATCTCCGGCTAAAATTTTTAAAAAGGTTGATTTTCCGGCACCATTAGCACCGATCAATCCGTAAGTATTTCCTTCTGTAAATTTGATATTGACATCATCAAAAAGTTTGCGATCACTAAAACGTAGTGAAACATCAGATACTGTAAGCAATGTTTTTCTCCTATATATGTAATATATTTATTCTACTAGAAAATACGGAAATATTCAAATTTTTATCTGTCAATTTTGTGTAAATTAAATTTACAGCATACTTTACACAAATCCGTAAATAGCAAGGCTGATTTATTTTGATAAATTACGGTTATTTCATTAAAAAAATGCTATAATTGAAGGGACTATATCGAAGGAGAACAAAATGACTAAACCCATTATTTTAACAGGAGACCGTCCAACAGGAAAATTGCATATTGGACATTATGTTGGAAGTCTCAAAAATCGAGTATTATTACAGGAAGAGGATAAGTATGATATGTTTGTGTTCTTGGCTGACCAACAAGCTTTGACAGATCATGCTAAAGACCCTCAAACCATTGTAGAGTCTATCGGAAATGTGGCTTTGGATTACCTTGCAGTTGGATTGGATCCAAGTAAGTCAACTATTTTTATTCAAAGCCAGATTCCAGAGTTGGCTGAGTTGTCTATGTATTATATGAATTTAGTGTCATTAGCACGTTTGGAGCGCAATCCAACTGTCAAGACAGAAATTGCTCAGAAGGGATTTGGAGAAAGCATTCCAACAGGATTTTTGGTTTATCCAATTGCACAAGCAGCTGACATCACAGCCTTTAAGGCCAACTATGTTCCTGTTGGGACAGATCAGAAACCAATGATTGAGCAGACTCGTGAAATTGTTCGTTCTTTTAACAATGCATATAACTGTGATGTCTTGGTAGAACCGGAAGGTATTTATCCAGAAAATGAGAGAGCAGGGCGTTTGCCTGGTTTAGATGGAAATGCTAAAATGTCTAAATCACTCAATAATGGTATTTATTTAGCTGATGATGCGGATACTTTGCGTAAAAAAGTAATGAGTATGTATACAGATCCAAATCATATCCGCGTTGAGGATCCAGGTAAAATTAAAGGAAATATGGTTTTCCATTATCTAGATGTTTTTGGTCGTCCAGAAGATGCTCAAGAAATTGCTGACATGAAAGAACATTATCAACGAGGTGGTCTTGGTGATGTGAAGACCAAGCGTTATCTACTTGAAATATTAGAGCGTGAACTTGGTCCTATTCGTGAGCGCCGTATCGAATTTGCTAAGGATATGGGAGAAGTTTATAATATGCTTCAAAAAGGTAGTGAAAGAGCGCGTGAAGTTGCAGGTCAAACCCTATCTGAGGTTAAAGGAGCAATGGGACTCCATTACTTTAACTAAGTTTATTTTACAAGAAACTATCATTTCTATCTAGAAGAAAAGATAGTTTTTTATTTACCCCTGTAACATTTGACAAATTTTTATAGAATGGTATGATAGATACAATATAAAAAGAGTCAAGCTCAAAAAGAAAGAAAAGAGGAAACTTCGAATGTCTAATTGGGACACTAAATTTTTGAAAAAAGGTTTTACCTTTGATGATGTATTGCTTATTCCAGCTGAAAGTCATGTGTTGCCTAACGATGCTGATTTAACAACTAAATTGGCAGATAATTTGACTTTAAATATCCCAATTATTACCGCTGCCATGGACACAGTTACAGAGAGTCAAATGGCCATTGCTATTGCTCGTGCAGGTGGTCTCGGAGTTATCCATAAAAACATGTCAATTGCTCAACAAGCAGACGAGGTTCGTAAGGTAAAACGTTCTGAAAATGGAGTTATTATTGATCCGTTCTTCTTGACGCCTGAACATACAATTGCTGAAGCAGATGAGCTTATGGGGTGTTACCGCATCAGTGGTGTTCCAGTTGTTGAAACACTTGAAAATCGTAAATTGGTTGGTATTTTGACAAACCGAGATCTTCGTTTTATTTCAGATTATAACCAACCAATCTCAAATCATATGACTAGTGAAAATCTTGTTACTGCTCCTGTGGGTACAGATCTTGCAACAGCTGAGAGTATTCTTCAAGAGCACCGTATTGAGAAACTTCCTTTGGTAGATGAAGAAGGTCGTCTTTCTGGTTTGATTACTATCAAAGATATTGAAAAAGTTATTGAGTTTCCAAATGCTGCTAAAGATGAGTTTGGTCGTCTATTAGTTGCAGGTGCAGTAGGTGTTACTTCAGATACATTTGAACGTGCAGAGGCTCTTTTTGAAGCAGGAGCGGATGCGATTGTTATTGATACTGCACATGGTCATTCTGCAGGTGTCTTGCGTAAAATTGCTGAGATTCGTGCTCACTTCCCAGATCGTACTTTGATTGCTGGAAATATTGCAACTGCTGAGGGAGCGCGCGCACTTTACGAAGCAGGTGTAGATGTTGTCAAGGTTGGGATTGGACCAGGTTCAATCTGTACTACTCGTGTGATTGCTGGTGTTGGTGTTCCGCAAGTAACAGCTATCTACGATGCTGCAGCTGTTGCGCGTGAATATGGTAAAACGATCATTGCTGACGGTGGAATCAAGTATTCTGGAGATATTGTAAAAGCTCTTGCGGCTGGTGGAAATGCTGTTATGCTTGGATCTATGTTTGCTGGAACTGATGAAGCTCCAGGAGAAACCGAAATCTTCCAAGGACGTAAATTCAAGACTTACCGTGGTATGGGTTCAATCGCTGCTATGAAGAAAGGCTCAAGCGATCGTTATTTCCAAGGTTCTGTCAATGAAGCAAATAAACTTGTTCCAGAAGGAATTGAAGGTCGTGTTGCTTATAAAGGAGCGGCAGCTGATATTGTCTTCCAAATGATTGGTGGTATGCACTCTGGTATGGGTTACTGTGGTGCAGCTAACCTTAAGGAACTACACGATAACGCTCAATTTATTGAAATGTCTGGTGCTGGTTTGAAAGAGAGCCATCCTCATGATGTACAAATTACGAATGAGGCACCAAATTATTCTATGTAAAAAACAATGAAAAGAACTCCCGTGAAAACAGGAGTTCTTTTACGATGTTGTCAATTTTGATTTACAGTAACTTTACCATCCTGAATAGTAAAGATACTTAGATTTTTTGGCAGATTTTGAAGATGATCTAAGCTTGTTGTTGTGATAAAGGTTTGGATTGAATGAGAAATTGTTTCTAATAATTTTAGTTGTCTAGTGTTGTCAAGTTCGCTCATAACATCGTCAAGCAGTAATATCGGAGATTCTGTAGTAATGCTTTCCATTAATTCGATTTCTGCTAATTTTATCGAGAGGACGAGACTACGATGTTGACCTTGACTGCCAAAACTAGCATCCATTCTATTTATATAAAAAGAAATGTCATCCCGATGAGGACCAATACCAGTGTTCTTTTTAAATAAATCTCTGGACCTACTTTTTTCTAAAGCAATTTTGAAAGATTCTGATAAGTCTTCTTTGTCAGTTGTCTTGACAGAAGATTGATAGGAGATTGACAACTCTTCAATCTGATTAGAAAGCTCAAAATGTTTCTTACGGCCAAAATATTCTAGTTTTTTTATGAAATCTAAGCGGTGATTCATTACACGACATCCATAATCGACTAGCTGATCATCTAGTACGGAAAGGAAGGTTTCATCTATTGTTTGAGTTGATTTTAGATAGGTATTTCTTTGTTTTAGGATATGATTATAATTGGTTAAATCTGATAAATAGATTGGCTTGATTTGTCCAAGTTCCATATCAATGAATTTTCGTCGAACCGAAGGTGATCCTTTAATTAGTTGTAGATCTTCAGGAGCAAATAAGACAACATTCATGTGTCCTACATAATCTGAAAGGCGTGCCTGTTTTAAGTGATTAACTTTTGTCACACGCCCTTTTTGTGTTAGTTCGATTTCGAGAGGAATAGATCCAGTTTTTTTCTGAACAAGACCTGAAAGATGAAGCTGTTCTTCATCAAAATGAATGAGATTTTTATCTGTTCGAGTTCGATGACTGCGTGTTAAGGCTAAAAAATAGATAGCCTCTAACATATTTGTTTTTCCTTGTGCATTGCGTCCTAAAAAGACATTTAATTTAGGATTAAAGTCTATTTTCGTCTCTTTGTAGTTACGAAAAGTTTTGAGAGATAGGTGTTGTAGCCACATGATTATCTACCAGGGAATCGTGGAGCTTGTTTGCTTTTTGGTGATGAAGTAGGTTTAGAGTTGTCTTTCTTTACTCTCTTATTCATCTCCTTAACAAGCTTAGCGATTCGTTCTTTTTCAACTTTATCAGCTTGGTATTCCTCTTGCTCATCAGACGTAGGTTGTGTCAACAAGATGTCAATATTCATGTCAGGGATGTCAACTTTATCACCAATACGAAGTTTTTTACCACGACGACTCTCTAATTCCCCATTAAAGTAAACAGAATGTTCAGAGAGAAATGATTTGATAGCTCCTCCGCTATGTGTAATTCCAAGTTCTTTGAGTAGTGCTTGGAGGGTAATAAATTCTTCAAATAATTTGTATTCCATAATTCACCTCAATCTTTGGTATTATACCATATTTTCCTAAAAATAGTGAGAGAAACAGGGAGAAATGTAAGCGGTTTTTATTTCAAAAGTGTTACAGGGAACAAGAAAATTTCAGGTTTTCGTGATATAATAGAAGTCTGTATATGAGGAGGTAAATCATGGAGTTAGTGCATGGAATTTCAACACATTTTATCCAATCAAAGAAGTTTAAAACGAACAAAATTACCGTGCGTTTTACCTCTCCATTATCTCTTGATACGATTACAGGTCGCATGTTGAGTGCGAGTATGCTAGAGACTGCTAATCAGATGTATCCCACTTCTCAAGATTTGAGAATACATTTAGCCAGTCTATACGGTACAGATATGTCAACCAATTGTTTCAGAAGAGGACAAAGTCATATTGTAGAATTGACATTTACCTATGTTCGTGATGAGTTTTTAAGTAGGAAAAATGTTCTAACTTCTCAGGTTTTGGAACTTTTAAAAGAAACTCTTTTTTCACCCGTAGTAGTTGATAATGGGTTTGATTCGACCTTATTTGAAATTGAGAAAAAACAATTGTTAGCAAGTTTAGCAGCTGATATGGATGATTCATTTTATTTCGCACATAAAGAATTAGATAAATTGTTTTTTTATGATGAACGTCTCAAATTGGAATACAGTGATTTACGAAATCGTATTTTAGTTGAAACTCCACAAAGTTCTTACTCTTGTTTCAAAGAATCTTTAGCCAATGATCGAATAGATTTCTTTTTCTTAGGTGATTTTAATGAGATTGAAATTCAAAATGTATTAGAATCATTTGGTTTTAAAGGTCGAGAAGGAGATGTGAAGGTTCAGTATTGTCAACCTTATTCCAATATTCTGCAAGAGGGTATGATTCGGAAAAATGTGGGACAATCCATTTTGGAATTAGGATATCATTGCCCTTCTGAATATGGTGATGAGCAACATTTACCCATGATTGTAATGAATGGTTTACTTGGTGGATTTGCTCACTCTAAACTATTTACAAATGTCCGTGAAAATGCTGGATTGGCTTATACTATTTCAAGTCAGCTCGATTTGTTTAGTGGATTCTTGAGGATGTATGCTGGCATTGATCGAGAAAATCGGAATCAGGCTCGTAAAATGATGAATAATCAACTGCTTGATTTAAAAAAAGGTTATTTTACAGAACTTGAGCTAGAGCAAACCAAGGAAATGATTCGTCGGTCTTTATTACTTTCTCAAGATAATCAAAGTTCATTGATTGAACGTGCTTATCAAAATGCCTTACTTGGAAAATCTTCAGCAGACTTTAAAAGTTGGGTTGCAAAACTCGAGAAAGTTGACAAAGATGCTATTTGTAGAGCAGCTAATAATGTGAAACTACAAGCGATTTACTTTATGGAAGGAATAGAATGACAAAGGTTGTTTTTGAAGAAAAATACTATCCAGCTGTAAAAGAAATGGTTTATCGAACTCGTTTGTCAAATGGCTTGACAGTTGCTCTTTTGCCTAAAAAGGAATTTAAAGAGGTTTACGGGAGTGTAACTGTACAGTTTGGTTCGGTAGATACGATTGTCACAGAAGTTGACGGATATGTAAAACAATATCCTGCGGGAATTGCTCATTTTCTTGAACATAAATTGTTTGAGAGAGAAAATGCTAGCGATTTGATGTCGGCTTTTACGAGTCTAGGTGCAGATAGTAATGCCTTTACAAGCTTTACAAAAACAAGCTATCTTTTTTCAGCAACGGATCATTTTTTAGAAAATTTGGACTTACTTGATGAATTGGTAACATCAGCACACTTTACTGAAGATTCCATTTTAAGAGAGCAGGATATTATCCAGCAAGAACGAGAAATGTATCAAGATGATCCAGATTCGTGTTTATTCTTTTCAACTTTAGCGAATTTGTATCCTGGTACACCTTTAGCAACTGATATAGTTGGAAGTGAGGAGTCAATTTCCCAAATCAATCTAACTAATTTGCAAGAAAATTTTACAAGATTTTACAAACCTGTAAACATGTCTCTGTTTTTAGTTGGTAATTTTGATGTGGATCAGGTACAGGATCATTTTGAAAGAAAAGAACTGGAAGATTTAGATGTTCAGGAACTAGCAAGAGAAAAGTTTGTTTTACAACCTGTAAAGCAAACAGACAGCATGAGGATGGAAGTATCTTCTCCCAAACTAGCGATTGGTGTTAGGGGTAAACAAGAAGTTGCTGAAGCGGATTGCTATCGATATCATATTTTATTAAAATTATTGTTTGCAATGATGTTTGGTTGGACTTCGGATCGTTTTCAGAAATTATATGAATCAGGTAAAATTGACGCATCCTTATCTCTGGAAGTTGAAGTAACAAGTCGCTTTCATTTTGTCATGTTGACAATGGATACAAAAGAGCCAGTTGCTTTATCTCATCAGTTTAGGAAGGCTATTCGTAATTTTACAAAGGATTTAGATATTACAGAGGATCATTTAGATATTATCAAAAGAGAGATGTTTGGAGAATTTTTCAGTAGCATGAACTCTCTTGAATTTATTGCAACGCAATATGATGCTTTTGAAAATGGTGAGACAATTTTTGATTTGCCAAAAATTTTACAGGAAATTACTTTAGAGGATGTCCTTGATGCTGGACATCATTTAATAGATGATGGTGATATAGTTGATTTTACAATATTCCCATCGTAGTAACCTATCATAATCGATACTAGAAAGAAGGAATGACAAGTATGAGGAAAAAAACAATTGGTGAGGTTTTACGTTTAGCTAGAACCAACCAAGGGTTGACTTTAGAAGAATTACACAAAAAAACAGAAATTCAGTTGGATATGTTGGAAGCGATGGAAGCTGATGATTTTGATCAACTTCCTAGTCCATTTTATACTCGTTCTTTTTTGAGAAAGTATGCGTGGGCAGTTGAGCTAGATGAGCGAATTGTCTTGGATGCTTATGATTCTGGGAGCATGATTACTTATGAAGAAGTAGATGTTGATGAAGACGAGTTGACAGGTAGGAGACGTTCAAGTAAGAAAAATAAGGCATCATTTTTACCTTTATTTTATTTTATACTCTTTGCATTATCGATTGTCATTTTTGTGACCTATTATGTTTGGAATTATCTCCAGACTCAACCTGAGCGTTCATCTGCGTCTAGTTATAGTGTAGTCCAAGCAACAAGCTCAACTAGTTCTGTAACTTCATCTTCAAGTAGTAGTTCATCAAGTAGCTCTTCGAATATGGAACCAGCTATAAGTGTATCAGGTGAAGGAAATCGAGTAGAAGTTGCTTATAAAACGAGCAAGGAAACTGCAAAATTACAATTATCAGTCTCAGATGCTAGAAGTTGGGTTAGTGTTTCAGAAAGTGAGCTTGAGGGTGGGGTGACCTTATCACCTGATAATAAAAGTGCGGAAACAACAGTTTCAACTAAAAATTCTGTCACCATTACTTTAGGTGTTGTCAAAGGTGTCGATTTAACAGTAGATAATCAGACTGTTGATTTATCGAAATTAACAGCTCAGACTGGACAAATCACTGTAACCTTTACTAAAAATTAAGGAAAAACGAATGAAAAAAGAACAAATTCCAAATCTCTTAACAATAGGTCGAATTCTCTTTATACCTATTTTTATCTTTATTTTAACGGTAGGAAATTCGATAGAGAGTCATATAGTAGCAGCTATTATCTTTGCTATTGCCAGTATTACCGATTATTTAGATGGATATTTAGCTCGTAAATGGAATGTGGTCAGTAATTTTGGTAAATTTGCAGATCCCATGGCGGATAAGTTACTAGTTATGTCGGCTTTTATTATGTTGATTGAGTTAGGAATGGCTCCGGCTTGGATTGTTGCAGTGATTATCTGTCGTGAGTTGGCTGTGACAGGTTTAAGGCTTTTATTGGTTGAAACTGGTGGGACGGTTTTAGCAGCAGCAATGCCTGGAAAAATTAAAACTTTTAGTCAGATGTTTGCCATTATTTTCTTGCTATTACATTGGACTTTGCTTGGTCAAGTTCTACTTTATGTAGCCTTGTTTTTCACTATCTACTCTGGCTATGATTATTTCAAGGGTAGTGCCTATGTATTTAAAGGGACATTTGGTTCGAAATGAAATCAGTAATTGATGTAAAAAATCTTTCTTTTCGCTATAAGGAAAGTCAGGAATATTACGATGTGAAGGATATTACGTTTCACGTGAAACGTGGAGAATGGCTTTCGATTGTAGGGCATAATGGTAGTGGTAAATCAACGACGGTTCGCTTAATTGATGGCTTACTGGAAGCAGAATCCGGAGAGATTGTAATTGATGGCCAACGGCTGACTGAGGAAAATGTTTGGAATATACGTCGTCAAATCGGTATGGTTTTTCAAAATCCAGACAATCAATTTGTTGGAGCGACTGTTGAAGATGATGTTGCCTTTGGTTTGGAAAATCAGGGACTTTCTCGTCAAGAAATGAAAAAGAGAGTGGAAGAAGCTCTGGATTTGGTTGGCATGTTGGACTTTAAAAAGAGAGAGCCAGCGCGTCTATCAGGTGGCCAAAAGCAACGTGTGGCTATTGCAGGTGTTGTAGCCCTAAGACCAGCTATTTTAATCTTAGATGAAGCAACGAGTATGTTGGATCCTGAGGGACGTAGAGAACTGATTGAGACAGTAAAAGGAATTCGGAAAGACTATGATATGACGGTCATTTCCATTACACATGATTTGGAAGAAGTTGCCATGAGTGATCGTGTGTTGATCATGAAAAAAGGGTCAATTGAATCAACTAGTAGTCCAAGGGAGCTTTTCTCTCGAAATGATTTGGATCAAATTGGATTAGACGATCCTTTTGCTAATCAATTAAAACATTCTTTGAGCCAGAATGGCTATGATTTGCCTGAAAATTATTTGACAGAAAGTGAGCTAGAAGATAAGCTATGGGAATTGCTCTAGAAAATGTGAGTTTTATGTATCAAGAAGGGACTCCCTTAGCCTCAACAGCTTTGTCGGATGTTTCTTTGACGATTGAAGATGGTTCTTATACGGCTTTAATTGGACACACAGGTAGTGGTAAATCAACTATTTTACAACTACTAAATGGTTTATTGGTGCCAAGTCAAGGGAGTGTGCGAGTTTTTGATACCTTAATCACCTCGACTTCTAAAAATAAAGATATTCGTCAAATTAGAAAACAGGTTGGCTTGGTATTTCAGTTTGCTGAAAATCAGATTTTTGAAGAAACGGTTTTGAAAGACGTTGCTTTTGGACCGCAAAATTTTGGAGTTTCTGAAGAAGACGCGGAGCAGATTGCGCGTGAGAAACTGGCTCTGGTTGGAATTGATGAATCACTTTTTAATCGTAGCCCGTTTGAGCTGTCAGGTGGACAAATGAGACGTGTTGCCATTGCAGGTATACTTGCCATGGAACCAGCTGTATTAGTCTTAGATGAACCCACAGCAGGCCTGGATCCTTTGGGAAGAAAAGAGTTGATGAACTTGTTCAAAAAACTCCACCAGTCAGGGATGACCATCGTCTTGGTAACACATTTGATGGATGATGTTGCCGAATATGCGAATCAAGTCTATGTGATGGAAAAGGGACGTTTAGTTAAAAGGGGGAAACCGAGTGATGTCTTTCAAGATGTTATCTTCATGGAAGAAGTACAGTTGGGAGTACCTAAAATTACGGCCTTTTGTAAACGATTGGCTGATAGAGGCGTGTCATTTAAACGATTACCGATTAAGATAGAGGAGTTCAAGGAGTCGCTAAATGGATAGTATGATTTTGGGGCGTTATATCCCAGGGGATTCGATTGTTCACCGATTGGATCCACGTAGCAAATTGCTTGCTATGATGTTACTGATTTTAATCGTTTTTTGGGCTAATAATCCCTTGACGAATCTAATTCTTTTTATAGCGACAGGGATATTTATTGCCTTGTCAGGAGTATCTCTTTCATTTTTTATTCAGGGCTTGAAGTCTATGTTTTTCTTGATTGCCTTCACAACTATTTTTCAACTATTTTTCATTTCTAATGGGAATGTTTTATTTGAGTTTTCGTTTGTGAGAGTCACGGATTATGCTTTGCAACAAGCTGGGATTATTTTTTGTCGCTTCGTATTGATTATTTTCTTTTCAACTTTATTAACCTTAACTACCATGCCCTTAAGTTTGGCATCAGCTGTCGAAGCTTTATTAGCACCTTTAAAGCGTGTGAAAGTTCCAGTTCATGAAATTGGCTTAATGCTATCTATGAGTTTGCGATTTGTTCCGACATTAATGGATGATACGACGCGGATTATGAATGCACAGAAAGCGCGTGGAGTGGATTTTGGTGAAGGAAGCATTTTTCAAAAGGTGAAGGCTATGATTCCCATTTTGATTCCTCTTTTTGCGACAAGTTTAAAACGTGCGGATTCCTTGGCTATCGCAATGGAAGCGCGTGGTTATAAGGGTGGAAAAGGCAGAAGTCAATATCGACAATTGAAATGGACTCGAAAGGATACGCTGACCATTCTTGTTATTATCATACTTGGTTGTTGCTTATTTTTCTTAAAATCTTAGTAGCTTTCAGGAATTGATAAAAAGTTACTGTAACAGTTTTTGATATAAAGGTAGGGATATGAACCGTTTTAAAAAATCAAAATATGTCATTATTGTTTTTGTCACTGTTCTGCTTGTGTCAGCTCTCTTAGCGACGACTTATTCAAGTACAATTGTGACAAGATTAGGAGATGGAATCTCAGTGGTTGATAGGGTTGTGCAAAAACCTTTTCAGTGGTTTGATTCTGTCAAATCAGATTTGGCTCATTTGACACGCACTTATAATGAAAATGAAAGTTTGAAGAAACAGATTTACCAATTAGAAGTTAAATCAAATGAGGCGGAAAGTTTAAAGATGGAAAATGAACAACTGCGCCAATTGCTTGATATGAAGTCCAAATTGCAAGCTACAAAGACTTTGGCAGCAGATGTTATTATGCGATCTCCGGTATCTTGGAAGCAGGAGTTGACCTTAGATGCAGGCAAATCAAAAGGGGCTTCTGAGAATATGTTAGCAATTGCAAATGGTGGCTTGATTGGGAGTGTCTCAAAAGTAGAGGAGAACTCTACCATGGTCAACCTTCTGACAAATACGGAAAATGCTGATAAGATTTCTGTTAAAATTCAACATGGTTCTACTACAATTTATGGAATTATTGTTGGCTATGACAAGGAAAATGAAGTTCTAAAAATTAGTCAATTAAATAGTAGTAGCGATATTAGTGCAGGAGATAAGGTGACCACTGGTGGATTAGGAAACTTTAACGTTGCTGATATTCCTGTTGGTGAAGTGGTTACCACAACGCATAGTACGGACTACTTGACACGAGAAGTAACTGTTAAATTAAGTGCAGATACTCATAATGTGGATGTGATAGAATTAGTGGGGAATTCATAATGAGACAGTTGAAGCGGGTTGGAGTGTTTTTATTGCTTCCTTTCTTTGTTCTAATTGACGCCCATATTAGCCAGCTTCTGGGCTCATTTTTCCCCCATGTACATTTGGCTAGTCATTTTCTGTTTTTATTTCTCTTATTTGAGACGATAGAAGTATCAGAGTATCTCTATTTAGCTTATTGTTTTGTAGTGGGTTTGGTTTATGACATTTACTTTTTCCACTTGATAGGGATTGCGACTTTGTTGTTCGTCTTGTTGGGAGTATTTCTCCATAAATTTAATAGTGTTATTTTATTGAATCGTTGGACGAGAATGTTGGCAATTATTGTCATGACTTTTCTATTTGAGATGGGAGCTTATATACTTGCATTAGTGGTAGGTTTAACTGTGGATAGTATGTCTTTATTTATAGTCTATAGTTTAGTACCATCAATGATTTTGAACCTTATATGGATGATTATCTTTCAGTTTATTTTTGAAAAATTTTACCTATAAGAAAGAAATAAAAATGTAACAAAGGCGTAATATTCATTAGGCCTTTTTTTGGTATACTAGTAATGTCTTTAAAAGAAGGAGTATCTACGAAATATGAAGAAAAAAATCTTAGCGTCACTTTTATTAAGTACAGTAATGGTTTCTCAAGTAGCTGTTTTAACAACTGCGCATGCAGAAACTACTGATGACAAAATTGCTGCTCAAGATAATAAAATTAGTAACTTAACAGCACAACAACAAGAAGCACAAAAACAAGTTGATCAAGTTCAGGAGCAAGTATCTGCTATTCAAACAGAGCAATCAAACTTGCAATCTGAAAATGATAGACTACAAGCAGAATCTAAAAAGCTTGAGGGTGAAATTACAGAACTTTCTAAGAATATTGTATCTCGCAATGATTCATTACAAAAACAAGCTCGTAGTGCTCAAACAAATGGAGCTGCAACAAATTACATCAATACAATTGTAAACTCAAAATCAATTACAGAAGCTATTTCACGTGTTGCTGCAATGAGTGAAATCGTATCTGCAAACAACAAAATGTTGGAACAACAAAAAGCAGATAAAAAAGCTATTTCTGAAAAACAAGTAGCAAACAATGATGCAATTAATACAGTTATTGCAAATCAGCAAAAACTAGCTGATGATGCTCAATCATTAACTACAAAACAAGCTGAGTTAAAAGCTGCAGAATTGAATCTTGCTGCTGAAAAGGCTACTGCAGAGGATGAAAAAGCAAGTTTACTTGAGAAAAAAGCTGCAGCAGAAGCAGAAGCTAAAGCAGCTGCAGAAGCAGAAGCTGCTTATAAAGCTAAACAAGCAAGTCAACAACAAACAGTTGTTTCTTCTGGGAATACAACTTTCACAGCAGAAGTTCAAGCAGTATCTACTACCTCTTCATCTGAATCATCTTCAAGTAGTGTTTCAACAGAATCAACAAGCTACACTCCTGCACCGGTAAAACATCGTCCAACATACAGTACAAACGCTTCAAGTTATCCAATTGGTGAGTGTACATGGGGAGCTAAAACATTAGCGCCTTGGGCTGGAGATTACTGGGGTAATGGAGCACAGTGGGCTACAAGTGCAGCTGCTGCAGGATTCCGCACAGGATCTACACCTCAAGTTGGTGCCATTGCATGTTGGAATGATGGTGGATATGGACACGTAGCAGTAGTTACAGCTGTTTCATCATCAACAAGTATCCAAGTATCTGAATCAAACTACGGTGGAAACCGTACAATTGGAAATAAACGTGGTTGGTTCAATCCTACTACGACTTCAGAAGGTTTTGTAACATATATCTATCCAAACTAATGAATAAAACAAAGAGGCTCGATTTGAGTCTCTTTTATGATTTATATAGTTACCTTACTTTAAAAATCTGCTAAAATCACTTGAAAGTATTGAAAAAGTATGGTAAAATGAAACTTGTCGTGTGAACGATAATACTCATTCTTGATGAATTGTGAAACAGTTGCCTTTGGGTCGTTTTGCGAGTTGAAGTCAAGAAGAGGAAAAAAACAAAAAGGAGAAATACTCATGGCAGTAATTTCAATGAAACAACTTCTTGAGGCTGGTGTACACTTTGGTCACCAAACTCGTCGCTGGAACCCTAAGATGGCTAAGTACATCTTCACTGAGCGTAACGGAATCCACGTTATCGACTTGCAACAAACTGTAAAATACGCTGACCAAGCTTACGATTTCATGCGTGATGCAGCAGCTAACGATGCAGTTGTATTGTTTGTTGGTACTAAGAAGCAAGCGGCTGATGCAGTTGCTGAAGAAGCAGTACGTTCAGGTCAATACTTCATCAATCACCGTTGGTTGGGTGGAACTCTTACAAACTGGGGAACAATCCAAAAACGTATCGCTCGTTTGAAAGAAATCAAACGTATGGAAGAAGATGGAACTTTCGAAGTTCTTCCTAAGAAAGAAGTTGCACTTCTTAACAAACAACGTGCACGTCTTGAAAAATTCTTGGGTGGTATCGAAGATATGCCTCGTATCCCAGATGTGATGTACGTAGTTGACCCACATAAAGAGCAAATCGCTGTTAAAGAAGCTAAGAAATTGGGAATCCCAGTTGTAGCGATGGTTGACACAAATACTGATCCAGATGATATTGATGTAATCATCCCAGCTAACGATGACGCTATCCGTGCTGTTAAATTGATCACAGCTAAATTGGCTGACGCTATCATCGAAGGACGTCAAGGTGAGGATGCAGTAGCAGTTGAAGCAGAATTTGCAGCTTCAGAAACTCAAGCAGATTCAATTGAAGAAATCGTTGAAGTTGTAGAAGGCGACAACGCTTAATTCATAATAAATAGTAATTACCTAGGAGGGCGGGGCTTAGCCCGGCTCTCCTATTTTTAAAAAATATAGGAGAATCAAAATGGCAGAAATTACAGCTAAACTTGTTAAAGAGTTGCGTGAAAAATCTGGTGCTGGTGTTATGGACGCTAAAAAAGCATTGGTTGAAGTGGAAGGCGATATCGAAAAAGCGATTGAATTGCTTCGCGAAAAAGGTATGGCAAAAGCAGCTAAGAAAGCTGACCGTGTTGCTGCAGAAGGTTTGACTGGTGTTTATGTTAACGGTAATGTTGCAGCAGTTATTGAAGTAAACGCTGAAACTGACTTCGTTGCGAAAAACGCTCAATTCGTTGAATTGGTAAATACTACAGCTAAAATTATTGCTGAAGGAAAACCTGCTAATAATGAAGAAGCACTTGCTTTGACAATGCCTTCAGGTGAAACTCTTGAAGCTGCATACGTATCTGCAACAGCAACTATCGGAGAAAAAATCTCATTCCGTCGCTTTGCGTTGATTGAAAAAACAGATGCACAACACTTTGGAGCATACCAACATAACGGTGGACGTATCGGTGTTATTTCAGTTGTTGAAGGTGGAGACGAAGCACTTGCTAAACAATTGTCAATGCACATCGCAGCGATGAAACCAACAGTTCTTTCTTACAAAGAATTGGATGAGCAATTCGTTAAAGATGAGTTGGCACAATTGAACCACGTAATCGACCAAGACAATGAAAGCCGCGCAATGGTTAACAAACCAGCTCTTCCACACTTGAAGTATGGATCAAAATCTCAATTGACTGATGAAGTAATCGCTCAAGCTGAAGCTGATATCAAAGCTGAGTTAGCTGCAGAAGGAAAACCAGAAAAAATCTGGGACAAAATCATCCCAGGTAAAATGGACCGCTTCATGCTTGACAACACTAAAGTTGACCAAGCTTACACACTTCTTGCACAAGTATACATCATGGATGACAGCAAGACAGTTGAAGCATACCTTGAATCAGTTAACGCTTCAGTAGTTGAGTTCGCTCGCTTTGAAGTTGGTGAAGGTATCGAGAAAGCTGCAAACGACTTTGAAGCTGAAGTTGCAGCTACAATGGCAGCAGCCTTGAATAACTAATAATAAAAAGGAAGCTAAATTGCTTCCTTTTTTGTTGTATAGATCTTAGATTTTCTCCTGAAATTGTTTTTTGCCAAGACTCACTCAATTAGAAATATAGTGGATTGAAACTAGAATGGTACACTACGGCTGCTAAAACATTTTTAGAAATTAATTTAACTTTCTTAATCGATTTGTTCACATCTTATTTGAATCTACTATAGTTAAAACAAAAAGCCCTATTATAAGGGCTAAATGTATTTAGAAGACTACACTTCAAATTCATAGAGTGATGTAGACAAATAACGTTCGCCGTTATCTGGTGCTAGAGCAAGGACTTTCTTACCTGTACCCAATTTCTTAGCAACTTCGATGGCTCCGTAGATAGCTGCAGCTGAAGAAATACCAACAAGGAATCCTTCTTTTCCGCCAATCTCACGGCCAAGTGCGAGAGCATCGTCTGATGTTACACGAACGATACCATCATAGGCGTTTGTATCTAGTGTATCAGGAATAAATCCAGCTGAGATACCTTGAATTTTGTGAGGGCCAGGTTTTTCTCCAGACAGAATAGCAGATTCATCTGCTTCTACTGCAAAAACTTGAATTCTTGAGTTTGCTGTTTTGAGTGCATGAGAAACACCAGAAATTGTTCCACCGGTACCGACTCCAGCAACAAAGGCATCTAATCCATCTTTACCGAAAGCAGCTAGTATCTCAGCTCCTGTTGTTCTTTCGTGTACTTCTGGATTAGCTGGATTGTCAAATTGAAGAGGAAGGAAACCATCGCGTTCAGCAGCGATTTCTTGGGCCTTAGCAATAGCACCTTTCATTCCTTCGCTACCAGGAGTTAGGACGAGTTCAGCACCATAAGCTTGGATAATTTTACGTCGTTCTACACTCATCGTTTCAGGCATAACGATGACAACTTTATACCCTTTAGCAGCACCTACCCATGAAAGCCCAATACCAGTATTTCCACTTGTTGCTTCAACAATAGTAGAACCTGGTTTCAGAATACCGTCTTGTTCAGCTTTTTCAATCATGCTAAGGGCAATACGATCTTTTACAGATGAACCAGGGTTAAATGCTTCAAGCTTTACGTAAACGTCCGCAGCACCTTCTGGAACAATGTTGTTGAGTTTAACAATCGGTGTTTGTCCGATTAGTTCAGTAATGTTGTTATAAATAGCCATAATACACCTCTTTGTATAAGATATTTCTAGTATAACGCTATCTATACCATTTGTAAAATATAGAAATCCTATCGAAGCGATAGGATTTTTTTATATCATAGGTCTAAGCCATTAATTTTCAAGCGATTGTGATAAGCTAATTCTAGTAAATAGGTGTAAAGTGGAACGATATCTGTTTTCTTAGGAAATTCAAATTTATGAGTACTAAAATGCTCATTATGTGCTTTTAGAAAAACATTTTCTAGATAAGTAATCGTTATTTCACTATCATCTATACCTGCTCCTGCAGTTTCCATTTCAACATTAACAATATTCATCAAAAAAATTGATTTAATGGACATCTTACGACCAGTAGCGCCTTGTTTATCTGTAAAGATAATACGGATATTTGTAAATATAATTGAGTCACGAATCAGTTTATATCCACTTTGAATTTCTTCATTTTCCAGTAGATATTGTCCATATTCTTTGATAAGAGTTTCTTTGTTTTGCTCGCTAAAGTTACCAGCGAGTCCTTGAATGAATTTTCCAAATGCCATATTTTTCTCCTTTGTTTACACTAAGTTTACAGGAACTTCAACTTCACGTAAACCTTGATCAGTTAAAGTAACTTTTCCATTAAAAAACTCCACCAGTGCAGCTTTAATATTATCTTTTTCTTCTTTATCAACATAAATCATCGTATCGACTTGATCTGTAAAGTTTGTCTCAAGTTCCATAAGATCATGTTCCTTAAGAAAGTTACTGTACTCTTGGTACTGAGCGTAAGACATTTGAATAGCAATGCCAGCCTGTTCTTTTATTTCAATGATGCCAATTTCCTTGACAGCTAAGGCAACACTGCCTGCGTAAGCACGAATCAATCCTCCAGCGCCTAGCTTAATGCCACCAAAGTAGCGTGTCACTATCACACAGATATTAGTAAGATTGTGATTTTCTAGCACCCCAAGCATGGGAACGCCAGCAGTACCACTAGGCTCACCATCATCACTTGTCCGTTTAATTTCACTACGTTCCCCAATAATGAAGGCCGAGCAGTTGTGCGTAGCTTTGTAGTGTTCTTTTTTGATGGCAGTAATGAAGTCTCGAGCCTCTTCTTCGCTATAAACACGCTTGGCATGACAGATAAAGCGTGATTTTTTGATTTCTTCTTGGACTTGACCGTCCTCTTTAATTGTTCTAAATTCCATGATTTAATTGTACTAAAAAATTATCTAAAGCGCTAGGTTTTTACGAATAAAGAAGTATGAAAGTAAATCCAAATTATCTCGGTCGTTTGTTTACGGAGAATGAATTAACAGAAGAAGAATGTCAGTTGGCGGAGAGACTTCCAGCAATGAGAAAGGAGAAGGGGAAATTGTTCTGCCAACGTTGTAATAGTACTATTCTAGAAGAATGGTATTTGCCCATCGGTGCTTACTATTGTCGGGAGTGCTTAATTATGAAGCGAGTTAGAAGTGATCAAGCTTTATACTATTTTCCGCAGGAGGATTTTCCGAAGCAAGATGTTCTTAAATGGAGTGGTCAATTAACTCCTTTTCAAGAGAAGGTGTCAGAGGGACTGATTCGAGCAGTAGATAAGCAGGAGCCAACCTTGGTACATGCGGTAACAGGAGCTGGAAAGACAGAAATGATTTACCAAGTTGTGGCCAAAGTGATTGATGAAGGTGGTGCAGTTTGTTTGGCCAGTCCCAGAATCGATGTGTGTTTGGAGCTGTATAAGCGACTGCAAGATGATTTTGCTTGCGAGATAGCTTTACTACACGGAGAATCAGAACCATATTTTCGAACACCACTAGTTGTTGCAACGGCTCATCAGCTGTTAAAATTTTATCATGCTTTTGATTTGTTGATAGTAGATGAAGTAGATGCTTTTCCTTATGTTGACAATCCTACGCTTTACCATGCTGTCAAGAATAGTGTAAAGGAGAATGGGCTGAGGATCTTTTTAACAGCGACTTCGACGGATGAGTTAGATAGGAAGGTCCGTTTAGGAGAATTAAAACGATTAAGCTTGCCAAGACGATTTCATGGAAATCCGTTAATTATTCCTAAACCTGTCTGGTTATCGGATTTTAATCGCTATTTAGAGAAGAAGTGTTTGTCACCAAAGTTAAAGTCTTATATTGAGAAACAGAGAAAGACAGGTTATCCGTTACTTATTTTTGCCTCAGAGATTAAGAAAGGGGAACAGTTAAAAGAAATCATACAGGAGCAATTTCCAAATGAGAAAATTGGTTTTGTATCGTCTGTCACAGAAGATCGATTAGAGAAAGTACAAGCTTTTCGAGATGGAGAATTGACAATACTTATCAGTACGACAATATTGGAGCGTGGAGTTACCTTCCCTTGTGTAGATGTTTTCGTAGTAGAGGCCAATCATCGTCTGTTTACCAAGTCTAGTTTAATACAGATTGGAGGACGTGTCGGTCGGAGTATGGACAGACCGACAGGAGATTTGCTTTTTTTCCATGATGGGTTAAATACTTCAATCAAGAAGGCAATTAAGGAAATTCAGCAGATGAATAAGGAGGCGGGGCTATGAAGTGCTTATTATGTGGGCAGACTATGAAGGCTGTTTTAACTTTTAGTAGTCTCTTACTTCTGAGGAATGATGTCTCCTGTCTTTGTTTAGATTGTGATTCTACTTTTGAGAGGATTGGAGAAAAGAACTGTTCAAACTGTATGAAAACAGGTTTGTCAATGAAGTGTCAAGATTGTCAATTTTGGTGTAAAGAAGGAGTTGAGGTCAGTCATAGAGCGATTTTTACTTACAATCAAGCTATGAAGGATTTTTTCAGTCGGTATAAGTTTGATGGAGACTTCCTTTTAAGAAAAGTTTTTGCTTCAGTTTTAAGTGAGGAGTTAAAAAAGTACAAAGAGTATCAATTTGTTGTAATTCCCCTAAGTCCTGAAAGATTGCTCGAGAGGGGATTTAACCAGGTTGAAGGTTTAGTTGAAGCAGCAGGGTTCTCTTTTCAAGACTTACTAGAGAAGAGAGAAGAGCGGGCTAGTTCTTCTAAAAATCGTTCAGAACGCTTGGGGACAGAACTTCCTTTCTTTATTAAAAGGGGAGTCACTATTCCTAAAAAAATCCTACTTATAGATGACATTTATACTACTGGAACAACTATAAATCGTGTGAAGAAGCTGTTGGAAGAAGCGGGTGCTGAGGATGTAAAAACATTTTCCCTTGTAAGATGAGGAAAAAATTTGCAAAACTAAAATGAAAGCGTTATAATGAAATCAGAAAAACAAAAATGTTTAGAAAGAAGGTACTCATATGATTAAATATAGTATCCGTGGTGAAAACCTAGAAGTAACAGAAGCAATTCGTGATTATGTAGTTTCTAAACTCGAAAAGATCGAAAAGTATTTTCAAGCTGAACAAGAGTTGGATGCTCGAGTTAACTTGAAGGTGTATCGTGAAAAAACTGCTAAAGTGGAAGTAACGATTCCGCTTGGCTCAATTACTCTTCGTGCAGAAGATGTGTCTCAAGATATGTATGGTTCAATTGACCTTGTAACTGATAAAATTGAACGTCAGATTCGTAAAAATAAAACAAAAATCGAGCGTAAAAATAAAAATAAGGTAGCAACTAGTCAATTATTTACAGATGCTTTGGTGGAAGATACAAATGTTGTTCAATCTAGAGTTGTTCGTTCAAAACAAATTGATTTAAAACCAATGGATTTGGAAGAAGCTATTCTACAGATGGATTTGTTGGGACATGATTTCTTTATCTATGTGGATGTTGAAGATCAAACAACTAATGTGATTTATCGTCGTGAGGATGGAGAAATTGGTCTGTTAGAAGTTAAAGAATCTTAATTTCAATATGTGTAAAGGAAGGTTTACTGATTTGTAAACCTCCTTTTTATTATAATTGATAGAATTACTGATTACACTTTTAAAAAGTCGCTTTTTGGTGGTTATTATGG
Source organism: Streptococcus mitis (assembly GCF_901542415.1). Taxonomy (NCBI): domain Bacteria; kingdom Bacillati; phylum Bacillota; class Bacilli; order Lactobacillales; family Streptococcaceae; genus Streptococcus; species Streptococcus mitis. Next base: position 1,565,886 of record NZ_CABEHV010000004.1, read on the forward strand.
TATAATGGGTGCCAAGAGGTTTGGAATGAAAAAATTTTATGTAAGTCCTATTTTTCCCTTAATATTAGGAATAGTGGCGTTCGGAGTGCTATCTGTGCAACTTGTTTTTGTAACGAATACACTGGTAACGCTATTTCTTTTGCTACTTATTTTGGGTTCATATATTTTACTATTCATTCATCAAAGAGAGTACTACTCAAGGAGTGAAGTAGAACAAATTCAGTATGTAAACCACCAAGCTGAAGATAGTTTGACAACCTTGTTAGAACAGATGCCTGTCGGAGTTATTAAATTAGACTTGTCGTCAGGTGAGGTTGAATGGTTTAATCCTTATGCTGAATTGATCTTAACTAATGAAGTTGGCGAGATTGATGTGGCATTAATTCAAACAATTATCAAGGCATCGGTAGGAAATCCAGGTTCTTATGCTACCTTGGGTGAGACCCGCTATTCGGTTCATATGGACAAGGTGTCTGGAGTTCTTTACTTCTTTGATGTGTCTGGAGAGTACGAAGCGACTGTTGAGTTAGTTACGAGTAGACCTGTTATTGGGATTGTCTCCGTTGACAACTATGATGACTTAGAAGATGAAACATCGGAGTCTGATATCAGTCATATTAATAGTTTTGTAGCCAATTTTGTTTCAGAATTTGCTGTGAAGCATGCCATGTTCTCTCGTCGAGTGAGTATGGATCGTTTTTATTTATTTACGGACTACACGGTACTTGAGGGATTGATGAATGATAAATTTTCTGTTATTGATGCATTCAGAGAAGAGGCGAAACAGAGACAACTGCCTTTGACCTTAAGTATGGGATTTTCTTATGGTGATGGAAATCATGATGAAATAGGGAAAGTTGCTTTGCTCAACTTGAACTTGGCTGAAGTGCGTGGTGGCGACCAGGTGGTTGTCAAGGAGAATGACGAAACTAAAAATCCAGTTTATTTTGGTGGTGGGTCTGCTGCCTCAATCAAACGTACACGGACTCGTACGCGTGCTATGATGACGGCTATTTCAGATAAGATTCGTAGTGTGGATCAGGTTTTTGTAGTTGGTCACAAAAATCTGGATATGGATGCTTTGGGCTCTGCTGTAGGTATGCAGTTATTTGCCAGCAATGTGACTGAAAATAGCTATGCTATTTATGACGCAGAACAAATGTCACCAGATATTGAACGGGCTGTTTCATTCTTAGAAAAAGAAGGAGTTACGAAGTTGTTGTCTGTTAAGGATGCAATGGGGATGGTGACCAATCGTTCTTTGCTGATTCTTGTAGACCATTCAAAGACAGCTTTAACTTTATCAAAAGATTTGTATGATTTATTTACCCAAACCATCGTCATTGACCACCATAGAAGGGATCAGGATTTCCCAGATAATGCAGTCATTACTTATATTGAAAGTGGTGCAAGTAGTGCTAGTGAGTTGGTAACGGAATTGCTACAGTTCCAAAATTCTAAGAAAAATCGTTTGAGTCGTATGCAAGCAAGCGTCTTGATGGCTGGTATGATGTTGGATACTAAAAATTTCACCTCACGAGTGACTAGTCGGACATTTGATGTTGCTAGCTATCTCAGAACGAGAGGAAGTGATAGTATTGCTATCCAAGAAATCGCTGCGACAGATTTTGAAGAATATCGTGAGGTCAATGAACTGATTTTACAAGGGCGTAAATTAGGTTCAGATGTATTGATAGCAGAGGCTCAGGACTCGAAATGCTATGATACAGTTGTTATTAGTAAGGCAGCAGATGCCATGTTAGCTATGTCAGGTATTGAAGCGAGTTTTGTTCTTGCGAAGAATACACAAGGATTTATCTCTATCTCAGCTCGTAGTCGTAGTAAACTGAATGTACAACGGATTATGGAAGAGCTGGGGGGTGGAGGCCACTTTAATTTGGCTGCAGCTCAAATTAAAGATTTAACCTTGTCAGAAGCAGGTGAAAAACTGACAGAAATTGTATTAAATGAAATAAAGGAAAAGGAGAAAGAAGAATGAAAGTAATCTTTTTAGCAGATGTTAAAGGAAAAGGTAAAAAAGGCGAAATTAAGGAAGTACCAACAGGGTATGCGCAAAACTTTCTTATCAAAAAGAATCTAGCCAAAGAAGCGACTGCTCAAGCTGTAGGTGAACTTCGTGGTAAACAAAAATCTGAAGAAAAAGCTCACGCTGAGATGATTGCAGAAGCAAAAGCAATTAAAGCCCAACTTGAAGCAGAAGAAACTGTTGTAGAATTTGTTGAAAAAGTTGGTCCAGATGGCCGTACCTTTGGTTCAATTACCAATAAGAAGATTGCTGAAGAATTGCAAAAGCAATTTGGAATTAAGATTGATAAACGTCATATCCAAGTACAGGCTCCTATTCGAGCAGTTGGTTTAATTGATGTACCAGTGAAAATCTATCAAGATATCATAAGTGTAATCAATCTTCGTGTGAAAGAAGGATAAATTTACACCTTCTTGACAAGATTGTAAAAGGAAGGGAAGTCTGATGGCAGAAGTAGAAGAGTTACGAGTACAACCTCAAGATATCTTGGCTGAGCAATCCGTTTTGGGGGCTATCTTTATTGACGAGAGTAAGCTTGTTTTTGTACGAGAATATATTGAGTCTCGGGACTTTTTTAAGTATGCCCATCGTTTGATTTTCCAAGCTATGGTCGATTTATCCGATCGTGGGGATGCCATAGATGCAACAACGGTTCGTACTATCCTTGATAATCAAGGTGATTTGCAGAATATTGGCGGCCTGTCTTACTTAGTTGAGATTGTCAATTCTGTGCCAACTTCTGCTAATGCGGAGTATTATGCTAAAATCGTTGCAGAAAAGGCTATGCTACGACGATTAATCTCCAAGTTGACAGAGTCTGTCAATCAAGCTTACGAGGCTTCGCAACCAGCTGATGAAATCATTGCTCAGGCAGAAAAAGGGCTGATTGATGTCAGTGAAAATGCTAATCGAAGTGGGTTTAAGAGTATTCGAGATGTGTTGAATGTCAACTTTGGAAATCTGGAAGCCCGCTCGCAACAAACGACCGATATTACTGGTATTGCGACAGGTTATCGTGATTTGGATCATATGACGACTGGACTTCATGAGGAGGAGTTGATTATCATAGCAGCCCGTCCAGCGGTTGGTAAGACAGCCTTTGCCTTGAATATTGCTCAGAATATTGGAACTAAGTTGGACAAAACAGTTGCTATCTTTTCGCTCGAAATGGGTGCGGAAAGTCTAGTGGATCGTATGCTTGCGGCAGAAGGTTTGGTGGAATCCCATTCTATCCGTACAGGGCAATTGACAGATGAGGAGTGGCAAAAGTATACCATTGCTCAAGGGAATCTAGCTAATGCAAGTATTTATATTGATGATACGCCAGGAATTCGGATTACAGAGATTCGTTCTCGTTCCCGTAAATTAGCTCAAGAAACTGGAAATCTAGGCTTGATTTTGATAGACTATTTGCAGCTTATCACGGGAACTGGTCGAGAAAATCGTCAACAAGAGGTTTCAGAAATTTCACGTCAGTTGAAAATTTTAGCTAAGGAACTGAAAGTTCCAGTAATCGCTCTAAGTCAGCTATCTCGTGGTGTAGAACAACGTCAGGATAAGAGACCAGTCTTGTCTGATATTCGTGAATCTGGATCTATTGAGCAGGACGCTGATATCGTAGCCTTTCTTTATCGCGACGACTACTATGAGCGTGGTGGTGAAGAAGAGGAAGGCATACCGAATAATAAGGTAGAAGTTATTATCGAGAAAAACCGTAGTGGAGCTCGTGGGACAGTGGAATTGATTTTCCAAAAAGAATACAATAAATTTTCAAGTATCTCAAAGAGGGAGGCATAAGATGTCAGATGTATTTACAGATGTAGCCAAGATGAAAAAAATCAAAGAAGAAATCAAGGCACATGAGGGACAAGTCGTAGAAATGACTTTGGAGAATGGTCGTAAGCGCCAAAAAAATAGATTGGGTAAGTTAATTGAAGTTTATCCATCCCTATTTATCGTTGAATTTGGAAACGTTGAAGGAGATAAACAAGCTAATGTTTACGTTGAATCCTTTACTTACTCAGATATCCTTACAGAAAAGAATTTGATTCATTATCTTGACTAAAGTGAGAAATTTTCTCACTTTTTCTTTTTTCTCCGAATAGTTTAAGTGAAGGTAATCTTCGATTTATATTATTTTTCAAGGAGGAAGAATGAAAAATTCACCATTTACAGTAACAGAGACAAGATTTTCTTTTAGAAAATCAGTTAAAAAGGTTGTTCCTTTTTTAGTAGTAGGATTGATGTTAGCAGCGGGTAATAGTGTATCTGCCTATTCGGGAGGAAGTGGCTCGATTGCACGTGGGGATGATTATCCTGTTTATTATAAAAATGGGAGCCAGGAGATTGATAAATGGCGGATGTATTCTCGTCAGTGTACTTCTTTTGCAGCCTTTCGTTTGAGTAATGTCAATGGTTTTGAGATTCCAGGAGCTTATGGAAATGCGAATGAATGGGGCTATCGTGCTCGTCGTGAAGGATATCGTGTTGATAATAGACCAGCGATTGGCTCGATTGCTTGGTCTACTGCAGGAACTTATGGTCATGTTGCTTGGGTGTCAAATGTAATTGGAGATGAGATTGAGATTGAAGAATACAACTATGGAATAAGGGAATCTTACAATAAGCGCGTCGTGAAGGCCAATACCATGACTGGCTTTATTCATTTTAAAGATTTAGCTGGTGGCAGTGTTGGGAATAGTCAATCCTCAGTTTCAACAGGAGGAACACATTTTTTCAAGTCTAAGGCTGCTATCAAAAATCAGCCTCTAGCTAGCGCAACTGCGATTGATTACTATTATCCTGGTGAGAATGTTCATTATGATCAAATTCTCGAAAAAGATGGATACAAGTGGTTGAGTTATACGGCTTATAATGGAAGCCGTCGCTATATCCAGCTAGAGGGAGTGCCTTCTTCACAGAATTCTCAGAATCAATCAGGAAATAGCTCTAGCTATGGATCCAATAGTAGTTCAACTGTTGGTTGGAAGAAAATAAATGGTAGTTGGTATCATTTCAAATCAAATGGCTCTAAATCAACAGGCTGGTTGAAGGATGGGGCTAGTTGGTATTATTTGAAATCATCTGGTGAAATGCAGACAGGATGGTTAAAGGAAAATGGTCTGTGGTATTATTTAGATAGTTCAGGGGCAATGAAAACAGGTTGGTATCAAGTCTCTGGTAAGTGGTATTATTCTTACTCTTCGGGCGCCTTAGCCGTCAATACGACGGTGGATGGCTACAGAGTAAATAGTGATGGAGAACGAGTATAGAAAATGGGAGTAGGAAAATTTTCCTACCCTTTTCTGTAAGCAGTTTCCTTGACATTTTTTTTATTTTGCGCTATCATATGTCCATATAATATATGGGAGTCTGTGTACAGTCTGAGAGGAAGCGTTAAGCTTCGACCGCACCTGATCTGGGTAATGCCAGCGTAGGGAACGATACTTAGTCTATTCTTGACCTTTTTCCATATATGGTAAAGGTTTTTCTTTTTATCAAAGGAAAACGAGAAGAGGAGGTTTTTATGAAAGCAAGCATTGCCTTGCAAGTTTTACCCCTATCGCAGGGGATTGATCGGATAGCTGTTATCGATCAGGTCATTGCTTATCTGCAAGCTCAAGAAGTGACCATGGTGGTGACACCATTTGAAACGGTCTTGGAAGGGGAGTTTGATGAGCTTCTGCGCATTCTCAAAGAAGCGCTAGAAGTGGCAGGACAAAAGGCAGATAATGTCTTTGCCAATGTCAAAATAAATGTAGGAGAGATTTTAAGTATTGATGAGAAACTTGAAAAGTATACTGAGACGACACATTAGTCTATTGGGCTTTATGGGGGTCTTGTCAATCTGGCAGTTAGCAGGTTTTCTTAAACTTCTCCCCAAGTTTATCCTGCCGACACCTCTTGAAATTCTCCAGTCCTTTGTTCGTGATAGAGAATTTCTCTGGCACCATAGCTGGGCAACCTTGAGAGTGGCTTTATTGGGGCTGATTTTGGGAGTCTTGATTGCCTGTCTCATGGCTGTGCTTATGGACAGTTTGACTTGGCTCAATGACCTGATTTACCCTATGATGGTGGTTGTTCAGACTATCCCGACTATTGCTATAGCCCCTATTCTGGTCTTGTGGCTCGGTTATGGGATTTTGCCCAAGATTGTCTTGATTATCTTGACGACAACTTTTCCTATCATCGTCAGTATTTTGGACGGTTTTAGGCATTGTGATAAGGATATGCTGACCTTGTTTAGTCTGATGCAGGCCAAACCTTGGCAAATCCTGTGGCATTTTAAAATCCCAGTCAGCCTGCCTTACTTTTATGCAGGTCTGAGGGTCAGTGTCTCCTACGCCTTCATCACAACAGTGGTATCTGAGTGGTTGGGAGGCTTTGAAGGACTAGGTGTCTACATGATTCAGTCCAAGAAACTGTTTCAGTATGATACCATGTTTGCTATTATTATTCTGGTATCGATTATCAGCCTTCTGGGTATGAAGTTGGTCGATATCAGCGAGAAATATGTTATTAAATGGAAACGTTCATAAGAAAAAGGATGTTTCTGAAAAAGAAAAGAGGAAATTGAAATGAAGAAAACATGGAAAGTGTTTTTAACGCTTGTGACAGCTCTTGTAGCTGTTGTGCTTGTGGCCTGTGGTCAAGGAACTGCTTCTAAGGACAACAAAGAGACAGAACTCAAGAAGATTGACTTTATCCTAGACTGGACACCAAATACCAACCACACAGGGCTTTATGTTGCCAAGGAAAAAGGTTATTTCAAAGAAGCTGGAGTAGATGTAGACTTGAAACTTCCGCCAGAAGAAAGTTCTTCTGACTTGGTTATCAATGGCAAGGCACCATTTGCAGTGTATTTCCAAGATTACATGGCGAAGAAATTGGAAAAAGGGGCAGGAATTACTGCTGTTGCAGCTATCGTAGAACACAATACATCAGGAATCATCTCTCGTAAATCTGACAATGTAGCTAGTCCAAAAGACTTAGTTGGTAAGAAATACGGAACTTGGAATGACCCAACGGAACTTGCTATGTTGAAAACCTTGGTAGAATCACAAGGTGGAGACTTTGAGAAGGTAGAAAAAGTACCAAATAATGACTCAAACTCTATCACACCAATCGCTAATGGTGTCTTTGACACTGCTTGGATCTACTATGGATGGGATGGAATTCTTGCAAAATCTCAAGGTGTAGATGCTAACTTCATGTATTTGAAAGACTACGTTAAGGAATTTGACTACTACTCACCAGTTATCATCGCCAACAACGACTACCTCAAAGACAACAAAGAAGAAGCTCGCAAAGTTATCCAAGCCATCAAAAAAGGCTACCAATATGCTATGGAGCATCCAGAGGAAGCAGCTGATATCCTCATCAAAAATGCACCTGAACTAAAGGAAAAACGTGACTTTGTCATCGAATCTCAAAAATACTTGTCAAAAGAATACGCAAGCGACAAGGAAAAATGGGGGCAATTTGATGCAGCTCGTTGGAATGCCTTCTACAAATGGGATAAAGAAAATGGTATCCTTAAAGAAGACTTGACAGACAAAGGCTTTACCAACGAATTTGTGAAATAATGACAGAAATTAGACTAGAACACGTCAGTTATGCTTATGGTCAGGAGAAAATTTTAGAGGATATCAACCTGCAGGTAACTTCAGGTGAAGTGGTTTCCATCCTAGGCCCAAGTGGTGTTGGAAAGACCACCCTCTTTAATCTAATCGCTGGGATTTTAGAAGTCCAGTCAGGGCGAATTGTTCTTGATGGGGAGGAGAATCCCAAGGGGCGCGTGAGTTATATGTTGCAAAAGGACTTGCTCTTGGAGCACAAGACGGTGCTTGGTAATATCATTCTGCCCCTCTTGATTCAAAAAGTGGATAAGGCAGAAGCTATTGCTCGCGCAGATGAAATTCTTGCTACCTTCCAGTTGACAGCTGTAAGGGACAAGTATCCTCATGAACTTAGTGGCGGGATGCGCCAGCGTGTGGCCTTACTCCGGACCTACCTTTTCGGGCACAAGCTCTTTCTCTTGGATGAGGCCTTTAGCGCCTTGGATGAGATGACCAAGATGGAACTCCACGCTTGGTATCTGGAGATTCACAAGCAGTTGCAACTGACAACATTGATTATCACGCATAGTATCGAGGAGGCTCTCAGTCTCAGCGACCGCATCTATATCTTGAAAAATCGCCCTGGGCAGATTGTTTCAGAAATTAAACCAGATTGGTCTGAAGATGAGGACAAAGAGGTTCAAAAGATTGCCTACAAACGTCAAATCTTGGCAGAATTAGGCTTAAATAAGTAGAAAAATAGGGAGTTGGTGAAGATTATCCTTTACCAGCGCCCTTTTTCTTTTAAAAATGAGAAAATTTCGGTATAATAGTCAAAGATAGTCAAGGTTTAAAGAGAGAGGTGGGTTTGTAATGAGATTTAAAAATACATCGGATCATATTGAGGCCTACATCAAGGCGATTTTAGATCAATCTGGAATTGTAGAATTGCAACGGAGTCAGTTGGCAGATACTTTTCAGGTTGTTCCTAGTCAGATTAACTATGTGATCAAGACACGCTTTACGGAAAGTAGAGGCTACTTGGTTGAAAGTAAGCGTGGTGGCGGAGGCTACATTCGTATAGGACGGATTGAGTTTTCTAGTCATCATGAAATGCTCAGGGAGCTACTTTACTCAATTGGCGAGCGGGTCAGTCAAGAAATTTATGAGGATATTCTACAGCTTTTAGTTGAGCAAGAACTGATGACCAAGCAGGAGATGAATTTGCTGATGGTAGTAGCTTTGGATCGCGTTCTAGGAGAAGAAGCTCCAGTTGTTCGTGCTAATATGCTACGACAGGTCATACAAGAGGTAGATAGAAAAGGGAAGTAAGATGAACTATTCAAAAGCATTGAATGAATGTATCGAAAGTGCCTACATGGTGGCTGGCCATTTTGGAGCTCGTTACCTAGAGTCTTGGCACTTGTTGATTGCCATGTCCAATCACAGTTATAGTGTGGCAGGGGCGACTTTAAATGATTATCCATATGAGATGGACCGTTTAGAAGAGGTCGCTTTGGAACTGACTGAAACGGACTATAGCCAGGATGAAACCTTTACGGAATTGCCGTTTTCTCATCGTTTGCAGGTTCTTTTTGACGAAGCAGAGTATGTAGCGTCAGTGGTCCATGCTAAGGTGCTAGGGACAGAGCACCTCCTTTATGCGATTTTGCATGATGGCAATGCCTTGGCGACTCGTATCTTGGAGAGGGCTGGTTTTTCATATGAAGACAAGAAAGATCAGGTCAAGATTGCTGCCCTACGTCGAAATCTAGAAGAACGTGCAGGCTGGACTCGTGAAGACCTCAAGGCTCTACGCCAACGCCATCGTACAGTAGCTGATAAGCAAAATTCTATGGCCAACATGATGGGCATGCCCCAGACTCCGAGTGGTGGTCTCGAGGATTATACGCATGATTTGACAGAGCAAGCGCGTTCTGGCAAGTTAGAACCAGTCATCGGTCGGGACAAGGAAATCTCGCGTATGATTCAAATCTTGAGCCGTAAAACCAAGAATAATCCTGTCTTGGTTGGAGATGCTGGTGTCGGGAAAACAGCCTTGGCGCTTGGGCTAGCTCAGCGTATTGCTAGTGGTGATGTGCCTACGGAAATGGCTAAGATGCGCGTGTTAGAGCTTGATTTGATGAATGTCGTTGCGGGGACACGTTTCCGTGGAGATTTTGAAGAACGTATGAACAATATCATCAAGGATATTGAAGCAGATGGTCAAGTCATCCTCTTTATCGATGAACTCCACACTATCATGGGTTCTGGGAGCGGGATTGATTCAACTCTGGATGCGGCCAATATCTTGAAGCCAGCCTTGGCGCGTGGAACTTTGAGAACAGTTGGTGCCACCACTCAGGAAGAATACCAAAAACACATCGAAAAAGATGCGGCCCTTTCTCGTCGTTTCGCCAAAGTGACGATTGAAGAGCCAAGCGTGGCAGACAGCATGACCATTTTACAAGGCTTGAAGGCGACTTATGAGAAACATCACCGTGTGCAAATCACAGATGAAGCGGTTGAAACAGCCGTTAAGATGGCTCATCGTTACTTAACTAGTCGTCACTTGCCAGACTCTGCTATCGACCTCTTGGATGAGGCAGCAGCAACAGTGCAAAATAGGGCAAAGTATGTAAAAGCAGACGATTCAGGTTTGAGTCCAGCTGACAAGGCCTTGATGGATGGCAAGTGGAAACAGGCAGCCCAGCTAATCACAAAAGAAGAGCAAGTGCCTGTCTATAAAGACTTGGTGACAGAGGCTGATATTTTGACCACCTTGAGTCGATTGTCAGGTATTCCAGTTCAAAAATTGACTCAGACTGACGCTAAGAAATACCTTAACTTGGAAGCTGAATTGCATAAACGTGTCATCGGTCAAGATCAAGCAGTTTCAAGCATTAGCCGTGCGATTCGCCGCAATCAGTCAGGGATTCGCAGTCACAAGCGTCCGATTGGTTCCTTTATGTTCTTAGGACCGACGGGTGTCGGGAAGACCGAATTGGCCAAGGCTCTGGCAGAAGTTCTCTTTGATGATGAATCAGCTTTGATCCGCTTTGATATGAGTGAGTATATGGAGAAATTCGCAGCCAGCCGTCTCAACGGAGCTCCTCCGGGCTATGTGGGTTATGAAGAAGGTGGGGAGTTGACCGAGAAGGTTCGCAACAAACCATATTCCGTTCTCCTCTTTGACGAGGTAGAGAAGGCCCACCCAGACATCTTTAATGTTCTCTTGCAGGTCTTGGATGATGGTGTCTTGACTGATAGCAAGGGACGCAAGGTAGACTTTTCAAATACTATTATCATCATGACATCAAACCTTGGTGCGACAGCCCTTCGGGATGACAAGACTGTTGGTTTTGGGGCCAAGGATATTCGTTTTGACCAGGAAAATATGGAAAAACGCATGTTTGAAGAGCTGAAAAAGGCTTATAGACCGGAATTTATCAACCGTATTGATGAAAAGGTGGTCTTCCATAGCCTGTCTAGCGACCATATGCAGGAAGTGGTGAAGATTATGGTCAAGCCTTTAGTGGCAAGTTTGGCTGAAAAAGGTATTGATTTGAAATTACAAGCTTCCGCACTGAAATTATTGGCCAATCAAGGATATGACCCAGAGATGGGAGCTCGTCCACTTCGCAGAACCCTGCAAACAGAAGTGGAAGACAAGTTGGCAGAACTTCTTCTTAAGGGAGAACTGGTGGCAGGCAGAACCCTCAAGATTGGTGTCAAAGCAGGCCAGTTAAAATTTGATATTGCATAAAAAACGAGGTCGGGACAAAGTTCCCGACCTCTTTGTTTGCCTTTATTAGTTTGCTTTGCTGTTGCGACTGTTTTTAGGGATGGCTATCCTTCTTAGAATTACTCAACATGTGAGTAAAAAAGTCTTTGTATCGATACTTGAGATATTTTTCGTGTAGGAATAACAAAGCGATATAAACAATCAAAAAGATTGTAGTCAGATAAAACACATCAAATGCAGTTCGCGCATAGTAAGTGGCTGATTGATAAGAGACAATAGCTGTCACAATCAACCAAGGAAGATACTTGTAATATTTGCTTAACATAATCCTACACCTCCTATATTCTATTTCAATGTTATTATATTCCTTTGCACTTAAAGTTGCAAGCGATTACACAAAAAACAAATTCAAATTTTTAATAGGAAAATCTCCTGTTTTTCTGTTTTATTACGAATAGAAGAGTAGGAGGAGTAAATGTATCTAAAGTATTTAAGATTTTTAAAATAGTTTAGATAAATTGTTGACATATTTAAAACATAATGTTACAATCATATTACAAAAAGATTTCTTTATATTTCTAAAATATTACAAAGGAGTAGAAAAATGAAAAAGAAAACCTATATCAAATTGATGGCAGCGACTGTATTGGCTTCTACTTTGCTATTAGGAGCTTGTGGAAATAAAAAGGAAACAACTCAAGCGAGCAGTTCTGCTAAGACCAGCCAATCATCAAGCTCTAAAGCAGCTTCTGCTAACAAAGAAAGCAAGACTCAGAAATCCTCAAGTTCAGCTTCATCTGAAAAGACCAAGGCGTCTACTGACCAGTCTTCAGCAAGTGCAACGCCATCACAAGTGACACCTGCACCAGAGCAAAGACAAGGTCAAGAAGTGGCTAATCAACAGGCAGCTAGTCATCAAACGCCTGCTCAGGCTCCTTCAACCCAACAGGCTTCTCAAGCCCAGTCTAACCAATCAAGCTATGATCCTACAACTGACCGCAAACTTCAAGATAAGCAAGCAGAGCAAAATAAACGCTACAAGGGTGTTTTAACCATGGTAGATGGTGATTTCTCAGCTGCAGCGGGCAATTGGAAGGGAGCTAATGGCGAAACCATCACAGTTTCATCAGGTGGTCAATTTACAGTAGAATCTGCTGATGGAAAGAAAGAAAATTACTCTATCAAAGGCTATTCTTATACTCTTGATGATGGTAAGTATAATGCCAGAATCGGTGGAGGAAAAGTCATCCAAATTACAACAGGAGCGGATGGCAAGGTTTCTAGCGTTACTTTGAATCAATAATAACTCTCAGTATTCGAATTTTTACAATTAAAGAAAATCCGTCAGCTCAATAAGAGTTGACGGATTATTTTATACTTGCATTTGGGTTAAAAATTCTTCTGTAGTAAGAATTTGAGCAAACTCATCTTGTAGAGAAAGGAGATTAATCTCATGGATAGTCTCAGGAGAGATGGCCTGACCGTTTTTGTTAGATAGGGTAAAACTGGCAGTGGCATCTGCTAGTAAAGTGACTTCAAAACCAAGATTTGCTGCCATTCGTGTCGTAGTAGATACACAATGAGGCAGGGTCAAACCAACAACGACTAAATGACAAATCTGATTTGTTCGTAAATATGTTTCAAGATTTGTTCCAATGAAGGCGCTATTAACCGTTTTTTGAAAGACAGGTTCTGCAGTAACTGGCTCAAATCCACTTTTAAATACCTGATTTTGTTTGTTATGAAATTGCGACTGGGGGTTGTCAGATATGTGTTGAACATGTAAGACTGGAAGAGCGTGTTTACGAAAGTATGCCAGTATCCTCAATGCTTGTTGTTCAGCTTGAGGGTTATTTCGTTCTCCCCAGATAGGGTTATCAAATGCTTTTTGCATATCGATAATCAGTAGAGCAGTATGAACCATTTTAAGCCTTATCCAATTGCAAGAGGGATTCAATCTCTGCTAGGGTGCTAGCTTGTGAAATGGCTCCACGGAGTTTGGCAGCGCCAGATGTTCCACGGAGATAGTGAGGAGCGAGGCCGCGGAATTCACGAACTGCGACGTTTTCTCCTTTGAGGTCAATCAATCGTTTCAAGTGTTCGTAGGCGATCTTCATCTTGTCTTCAAAGGTCAAATCAGGTAGGATTTCTCCTGTTTCAAAGTAATGGTTGATTTGGTTGAAGAGGTAAGGATTTCCCATGGCAGCTCGGCCAATCATGACTGCGTCAGCACCAACTTCTTCGATGCGTTGCTTGGCTTCTTGGACCGTACGGATGTCACCGTTGGCGAGAAATGGAATCTTGGTCAAAGCTTGAGCGACCTTGTGAAGGGTCTCAAGGTCTGCGTGGCCAGTATACATTTGTTCACGGGTACGGCCATGCATGGCGAGGGCAGAAACACCTGCAGCTTCAGCAGCGAGGGCATTTTCTACTGCCAGAGATGGGTCCGCCCAGCCGGTACGCATTTTGACAGTAAGTGGGATATCAAGGACAGACTGGACCTTGTTGATGATGGAGTAAATCTTGTCTGGATCCTTGAGCCACATAGCACCAGCTTCGTTCTTCACGATTTTGTTGACAGGGCAGCCCATGTTGATATCGACGATATCGGTCTTGGTGTTTTCTTGGATAAATTCTGCTGCGCGTGCTAGGCTGTCTTCATCGCTACCAAAAAGTTGGATAGAGACAGGGTTTTCGCCCTCATCGATATGAAGCATGTGCAGGGTTTTTTCGTTGTTGTATTGGATTCCCTTGTCAGAGACCATTTCCATTACAACGAGTCCAGCTCCGAGCTCTTTTGCGATGGTACGAAAGGCTGAGTTGGTCACGCCAGCCATAGGCGCTAAAACGGTACGATTGGGAATCTCAACATTGCCAATCATAAAAGGTGTATTAAGATTTGTCACGAATGAGTTCCTCCAGGTCGTTTTCATCAAAGTTGTAAGTTGTCTGGCAGAATTGACAAGTGATTTCTGCCCCGTGGTCTTCCTCTTTCATTTCCTGTAAGTCTGAGCTTGGAAGGCTGGCAAGAGCGTTCATAAAGCGTTCATGACTACAGTCACATTGGAAACGGATTTCTTCTTCAGAAAGACGCTTGTAGGCCTCGTCACCGTAGATAGCTTTAAGGAGGGCTTCAATATGGTCTTCACTCTCTAGAAGAGTCGAGATAGCTGGCATTTCTTGGATGCGTTTTTCAAAGCGAGCAATCTCTTCTTCCTTGGCTCCCGGCAAGACTTGAACTAGGAAACCACCAGCAACCTTGACCTTGTCTTCCTCGTCCAAAAGGACATTGAGGCCGACTGCTGAAGGTGTTTGTTGACTTTCGGTCAGGTAAAAGGCCAGGTCTTCACCGATTTCCCCAGAAATGAGGGGAGTCATAGAGTTGTAAGGATTTCCAGTACCGTAGTCTGTGATAACGAGAAATTGACCATTTCCAACAAAAGGTCCGACTAGAACTTCACCAGTTGCAGTCTTTTTGATGTCAACACCAGGATTTTGAACATAGCCTTTGACGTTCCCCTTGGTATCAGCGACCGTGATAATGGCACCTAGAGAGCTAGAGCCCAGCACCTTAACTGTTAGTTTAGTATTTCCTTTTTCATTGGCTGCGAGAATCTGGCTAGCGATAAGAGTTCGACCAAGCGCTACAGTTGAGCTAGCTTGGGTTTGGTGTTTTTCTTGAGCAGTGCGGACGGTTTCTGTGCTATCAAGGACAAAAGCACGAAAGGCTCCGCTTTCTGATATAGTTTTAATAATTTTATCCATAGCTACTATTTTAGCATAAAAATGCCCAAAGGGGGAGCCGTGTGTTTGTTGATTTTTAGGATAATGGACTAGGAAATCAGCATGAAAATAAAAAGAGAAACAGATTATTTCAGCATTTGTAAGATTTATGCTA
Organism: Streptococcus mitis; assembly: GCF_901542415.1. Classification (NCBI taxonomy): domain Bacteria; kingdom Bacillati; phylum Bacillota; class Bacilli; order Lactobacillales; family Streptococcaceae; genus Streptococcus; species Streptococcus mitis. The sequence goes on from NZ_CABEHV010000004.1 coordinate 1,581,134, forward strand.
TGCTTAAGGTAGAAAATGAAAGGGGTAACAAATGTATTTAGGAGATTTGATGGAAAAGGCCGAATCTGGCCAATTTTCAATCCTTTCCTTTCTATTACAAGAGTCTCAGACGACCGTCAAGGCTGTAATGGAGGAAACAGGATTTTCAAAAGCAACCCTAACCAAATATGTCACCCTGCTTAATGAAAAGGCTTTGGACAGTGGCTTAGAGCTGACTATTCACTTAGAAGATGAAAATCTGCGTCTGTCAATCGGTGCAGCTACCAAGGGGAGAGATATTCGGAGCTTGTTTTTGGAGAATGCTGTTAAATACCAGATTTTGGTTTATCTTCTCTACCACCAACAGTTTTTAGCTCATCAGCTGGCTCAAGAATTGATGATTAGTGAGGCTACGCTTGGTCGCCACTTAGCTAGCTTAAATCAGATTTTGTCAGAATTTGATTTATCTATTCAAAATGGACGTTGGCGAGGTCCAGAGCATCAGATTCGCTATTTCTATTTCTGTCTTTTTCGCAAGGTCTGGTCGAGTCAGGAATGGGAAGGCCATATGCAGAAACCAGAGAGAAAACAGGAGATTGCTACACTAGAAGAAATTTGCGGTGCAAGCTTGTCTTCGGGTCAGAAATTGGATTTGGTTCTCTGGTCTCACATCAGTCAACAACGTCTCCGGGTCAATGCCTGTCAGTTTCAAGTGATAGAAGAGAAAATGCGAGGGTATTTTGACAATATTTTCTACCTTCGTTTGCATCGAAAGGCTCCGTCCTTTTTCGCTGGACAACACCTTCCTCTAGGAACTGAGGATGGGGAGATGATGATTTTCTTCTCTTTCCTCTTATCTCATCGCATTCTTCCTCTTCATACTATGGAGTATATCCTTGGTTTTGGAGGGCAGTTGGCAGATTTGCTGACGCAATTGATTCAAGAAATGAAGAAGGAGGAGCTGCTGGGGGACTACACAGAGGACCATGTCACCTATGAACTCAGCCAGCTCTGTGGTCAAGTTTATCTATATAAGGGTTATATCTTACAGGACCGCTACAAGTACCAGTTGGAGAATCGTCATCCTTATTTGCTGATGGAACATGATTTTAAGGGAACGGCAGAGGAGATTTTTCGTGCCTTGCCTGCCTTTCATCAGGGGACGGATTTGGATAAGAAGATTCTCTGGGAATGGCTTCAGTTAATCGAATATATGGCTGAAAATGGTGGTCAGCATATGCGGATTGGTCTGGATTTGACATCTGGTTTTCTTGTCTTTTCAAGGATGGCCGCTATTTTAAAACGGTATTTGGAATACAATCGTTTTATTACCATTGAAGCCTATGACCGAACTCGACATTATGATTTGCTGGTTACCAATAACCCGATTCATAAGAAGGAACAGACTCCAGTTTATTATTTAAAAAACGACTTGGATTTGGAAGATTTGGCAGCGATTCGTCAGTTATTATTCACTTAAAAGGCTTGGTTGTTCCAGGTCTTTTTTGTGAAATTCACACAATCTACTCACATTTTTTAAAAAATTAAAAAAAGTTGATGAACAAGAAAGCGCTTTATTTTGTATACTAGTTAGTGTAAAGAGGAAACATCCTCAAGATCTTTATCAGGAGGACAGCACATGTCACAAGAAAAATACATCATGGCCATTGATCAGGGAACTACAAGTTCTCGTGCCATCATTTTCAACAAAAAAGGAGAAAAAGTTAGCTCGAGTCAAAAAGAGTTTACCCAGATTTTCCCTCAGGCAGGTTGGGTAGAGCACAATGCCAATGAAATTTGGAACTCTGTTCAGTCAGTTATTGCGGGTGCTTTCATCGAAAGTGGTGTCAAGCCAAATCAAATCGAAGCAATCGGGATTACCAACCAACGTGAAACAACTGTCGTCTGGGATAAGAAAACAGGGCTCCCTATCTACAATGCTATTGTTTGGCAGTCACGCCAGACAGCACCTTTGGCTGAGCAACTAAAAAGTCAAGGTTATGTGGAAAAATTCCATGAAAAGACTGGTTTGATTATCGATGCTTACTTCTCAGCGACTAAGGTTCGTTGGATTTTGGACCATGTAGAAGGCGCTCAAGAGCGAGCGGAAAAAGGGGAATTGCTCTTTGGTACCATCGATACTTGGTTGGTTTGGAAATTGACTGACGGTGCGGCTCACGTGACGGACTACTCAAACGCAGCTCGTACCATGCTTTATAACATTAAAGAACTTAAATGGGATGATGAGATTTTGGAAATCCTCAACATTCCAAAGGCTATGCTTCCGGAAGTTCGTTCTAACTCTGAAATCTACGGTAAGACAGCCCCATTCCATTTCTATGGTGGAGAAGTCCCAATCTCAGGTATGGCTGGGGACCAACAAGCAGCCCTCTTTGGACAGTTGGCCTTTGAACCAGGTATGGTCAAGAATACTTATGGAACAGGTTCTTTCATCATCATGAATACTGGTGAAGAGATGCAGTTGTCTGAGAACAACCTATTAACAACCATTGGTTACGGAATCAACGGCAAGGTTTACTATGCCTTGGAAGGTTCTATCTTCATCGCAGGAAGTGCCATTCAATGGCTTCGTGACGGTCTTCGCATGGTTGAAAATTCACCAGAATCTGAAAAATACGCTCGTGATTCTCACAACAATGATGAAGTTTATGTCGTTCCAGCCTTTACAGGTCTAGGTGCTCCATACTGGAACCAAAACGCTCGCGGTTCTGTCTTTGGTTTGACTCGTGGAACAACTAAAGAAGACTTTATCAAGGCAACTTTGCAATCTATCGCTTATCAAGTGCGTGATATTATCGATACGATGCAGGTAGATGCTCAAACAGCTATCCAAGTCTTGAAAGTAGATGGTGGTGCAGCTATGAACAACTTCCTCATGCAGTTCCAAGCTGACATTTTGGGAATCGATATCGCACGCGCCAAAAACTTGGAAACAACAGCTTTGGGGGCAGCCTTCTTAGCAGGTTTGTCAGTGGGCTATTGGAAAGACTTGGATGAGTTGAAACTCTTGAACGAGACAGGAGAGCTCTTCGAGCCATCTATGAACGAATCTCGAAAGGAACAACTCTACAAGGGCTGGAAGAAAGCTGTGAAAGCAACCCAAGTCTTTGCGGAAGTAGACGACTAATACTGGAAGAATAAAGCGACTTAGTTAGAAAGTGTGTAAATATGGAATTTTCAAAGAAAACACGTGAATTATCAATTCAAAAAATGCAGGAACGTACCTTGGACCTCTTGATTATCGGTGGAGGAATTACAGGGGCTGGTGTAGCCTTGCAGGCAGCAGCTAGTGGTCTAGATACTGGTTTGATTGAAATGCAGGACTTCGCAGAAGGAACATCCAGTCGTTCAACAAAATTGGTTCACGGAGGACTACGTTACCTTAAGCAATTTGATGTAGAAGTAGTATCAGATACAGTTTCTGAACGTGCAGTGGTTCAACAAATCGCACCACACATTCCAAAACCGGACCCAATGCTCTTGCCAGTTTACGATGAAGATGGAGCAACCTTTAGCCTCTTCCGTCTTAAAGTAGCTATGGATTTGTACGACCTTTTGGCAGGAGTTAACAACACACCAGCTGCTAACAAGGTCTTGAGTAAGGAAGAAGTCTTGGAACGCCAGCCAAACTTGAAGAAAGAAGGTTTGGTAGGAGGTGGGGTTTACCTTGACTTCCGTAACAACGATGCACGTCTCGTGATTGAAAACATCAAACGTGCCAACCAAGACGGTGCCCTCATTGCCAACCACGTTAAAGCAGAAGGTTTCTTATTTGACGAAAGTGGCAAGATTACAGGTGTTGTAGCTCGTGATCTCTTGACAGACCAAGTCTTTGAAATCAAGGCCCGTCTGGTGATTAACACAACAGGTCCTTGGAGTGATAAGGTACGCAATTTGTCTAATAAGGGAACCCAATTCTCACAAATGCGTCCAACTAAGGGAGTTCACCTAGTCGTGGATTCAAGCAAGATCAAGGTTTCACAGCCAGTTTACTTTGACACAGGTTTGGGTGATGGCCGTATGGTCTTTGTTCTCCCACGTGAAAACAAGACTTACTTCGGTACAACTGACACAGACTACACAGGTGATTTGGAACATCCAAAAGTGACGCAGGAAGATGTAGATTACCTGCTTGGCATTGTCAACAACCGCTTCCCAGAAGCCAATATCACCATTGATGATATCGAAAGTAGCTGGGCAGGTCTTCGTCCATTGATCGCAGGCAATAGCGCTTCTGACTACAATGGAGGAAATAACGGAACCATCAGTGATGAAAGCTTTAACAACTTGATTGCGACTGTTGAATCTTATCTCTCTAAAGAAAAAACGCGTGAAGATGTTGAGTCTGCTGTCAGCAAGCTTGAAAGCAGTACCTCTGAGAAACATTTGGACCCATCTGCAGTTTCTCGTGGTTCGAGCTTGGATCGTGATGATAATGGTCTCTTGACCCTTGCTGGTGGTAAAATCACAGACTACCGTAAGATGGCTGAAGGAGCTATGGAGCGCGTGGTTGACATCCTCAAAGCAGAATTTGACCGTAGCTTTAAACTCATCAATTCTAAGACTTACCCTGTTTCAGGTGGGGAATTGAACCCAGCAAATGTGGACTCAGAAATCGAAGCCTTTGCGCAACTTGGAGTGTCACGTGGCTTGGATAGTAAGGAAGCCCACTATCTCGCAAATCTTTACGGTTCAAATGCACCGAAAGTCTTTGCTCTTGCTCACAGCTTAGAACAAGCGCCAGGACTCAGTTTGGCAGACACTTTGTCACTTCACTATGCAATGCGCAATGAGTTGGCTCTTAGCCCAGTTGACTTCCTTCTTCGTCGTACCAACCATATGCTCTTTATGCGTGATAGCTTGGATAGCATCGTTGAGCCAGTTTTGGATGAAATGGGACGATTCTATGACTGGACAGAAGAAGAAAAAGCAACTTACCGTGCTGATGTCGAAGCAGCTCTCGCTAACAACGATTTAGCAGAATTAAAAAATTAAGAAAAAATAAAAGAGGTGGCGGGCAGGACTCCTAGTCTACCCTCTCCTCCTTTTTAATGGAGACAGAAAGATGATGAATGAATTATTTGGAGAATTTTTGGGGACTTTAATCCTGATTCTTCTAGGAAATGGTGTTGTTGCAGGTGTGGTTCTTCCTAAAACCAAGAGCAACAGCTCAGGTTGGATAGTGATTACCATGGGTTGGGGGATTGCAGTTGCAGTTGCAGTATTTGTATCTGGCAAGCTCAGTCCAGCTCATTTAAACCCAGCTGTGACCATCGGTGTGGCCTTAAAAGGTGGTTTGCCTTGGGCTTCCGTTTTCCCTTATATCTTAGCCCAGTTTGCAGGGGCTATGCTGGGTCAGATTTTGGTTTGGTTGCAATTCAAGCCGCACTATGAGGCAGAAGAAAATGCAGGAAATATTTTGGCTACTTTCAGCACAGGACCAGCTATCAAAGATACTGTATCAAACTTGATTAGTGAAATCCTTGGAACCTTTGTTTTGGTGTTGACAATCTTTGCTTTGGGGCTTTACGATTTTCAGGCAGGTATCGGAACCTTTGCAGTGGGTACCTTGATTGTCGGTATCGGTCTTTCACTAGGTGGGACAACTGGTTATGCTTTGAACCCAGCTCGTGACCTTGGTCCTCGCATCATGCACAGCATCTTACCAATTCCAAACAAGGGAGACGGAGACTGGTCTTACGCTTGGATTCCAGTTGTTGGCCCTGTTATCGGTGCAGCCTTGGCTGTTCTTGTATTCTCACTTTTCTAACCTAGAAAACAATTATGTTGATAGAGCTTGAGATGAAAATCTCAGGCTTTTTTAAAATATACATAGAAAAACCGCATAATCCTTAAAATAAACTGAAATCTAGTGAAAATGTACGGCAAACAATTGAAAAATTACCCTATAAAGTGGTACAATGGTAGAAAAATACTATAGTAAGAGTTCATCTTATTTAGCAAAAATTACAGAAATGAATGGTTTTTCTTGATGAAACAGAGAAAAGAATTGTACCTCTTTCTTGGTCGGACAGCCTTGTATTTTCTTATCTTTCTAGGGCTGCTTTACTTCTTTAGCTATCTTGGCCAGGGTCAAGGAAGCTTTATCTATAATGAATTTTAACTTGAAGGAGAATTCCTATTGTGTCAAATAAACCAATAGTAGATATGATTGAAACCATTGAGCATTTTGCTCAGACACAGCCTAGCTATCCTGTTTACAATGTTTTGGGACAGGAACATACTTATGGAGATTTAAAGGCTGATTCGGATAGTTTGGCTGCAGCCATTGATCAACTGGATTTGCCAGAGAAGTCTCCTGTGGTCGTTTTTGGTGGCCAAGAATATGAAATGTTGGCAACCTTTGTAGCGCTGACTAAGTCAGGTCACGCCTACATTCCCATTGACAGTCATTCAGCCTTGGAGCGAGTTTCAGCTATTTTAGAAGTAGCGGAGCCAAGTTTGATTATTGCCATCTCAGACTTTCCATTGGAGCAGGTTTCTACACCGATGATGACTCTAGCTCAGGTTCAAGAAGCCTTTGCTCAGGGGAATAACTATGAGATCACGCATCCAGTCAAGGGAGATGATAATTACTACATTATCTTTACTTCTGGTACGACTGGTAAGCCAAAGGGAGTGCAGATTTCACATGATAATCTCCTCAGCTTTACCAACTGGATGATTACGGACAAGGAATTTGCGACGCCAAGTCGTCCGCAAATGCTGGCTCAGCCACCTTATTCTTTTGACCTGTCTGTCATGTATTGGGCACCGACCTTGGCACTGGGTGGTACACTTTTTGCCCTTCCTTCAGCTATTACTCAGGACTTTAAGCAACTCTTTGCGACCATCTTTTCATTGCCAATCGCTATCTGGACATCAACGCCTTCTTTTGCGGATATGGCCATGTTGTCAGAAGACTTTAATAGTGAGAAAATGCCTGGAATCACGCATTTCTACTTTGATGGTGAAGAATTGACGGTCAAAACGGCTCAAAAACTGCGCGAACGTTTCCCAAATGCTCGAATTATCAATGCCTACGGCCCAACAGAAGCGACAGTGGCTCTGTCAGCAGTTGCCGTGACAGACGAGATGCTAGAGACTCTCAAACGCCTCCCAATTGGCTATACCAAGGCTGATTCTCCAACCTTTATCATTGACGAGGAAGGCAATAAATTGCCAAATGGCGAACAGGGAGAAATCATTGTTTCTGGACCAGCCGTTTCAAAAGGTTATATGAACAATCCTGAAAAAACAGCAGAAGCCTTCTTTGAGTTTGAAGGTCTACCAGCCTACCATACAGGCGATGTGGGAACTATGACAGATGAGGGCTTGCTTCTCTACGGCGGACGCATGGACTTCCAGATCAAGTTCAACGGTTACCGCATTGAGTTAGAAGATGTTTCTCAAAATCTTAATAAGTCTCGCTTTATCGAGTCTGCTGTTGCTGTTCCACGTTATAACAAGGACCACAAGGTACAAAATCTGCTGGCCTATGTCATCTTAAAAGATGGTGTGCGTGAGCAGTTTGAGCGAGATATTGATATTACCAAGGCTATCAAGGAAGATTTAACAGATATCATGATGTCCTACATGATGCCGTCTAAATTCCTTTACCGAGACAGTTTGCCACTGACTCCAAATGGAAAAATTGATATCAAAGGATTGATTAACGAGGTGAATCAGAGATGATGGAGTTCTTTCAACAGCTTCCTCATTTAGAGCCATACGGCAATCCTCAGTATTTTGTCTATGTGATTGCTGCAACCTTGCCTATCTTTATCGGTCTCTTTTTCAAGAAACGCTTTGCCTGGTATGAAGTGCTGGTTAGTCTTTTCTTTATCGTCACCATGTTGGTAGGTGGGAAGACCAATCAATTGGCTGCCTTGGGTATTTACCTTTGCTGGGAGATATTGCTCCTGCTTTTCTACAAGCACTATCGAAAAAGTAAGGATGACAAGTGGGTTTTCTACCTAGTTAGTTTTCTGTCCCTTCTCCCGATTATCTTTGTCAAGGTGCAGCCGGCTATCAATGGAACGCAGTCTTTGCTTGGATTTTTGGGAATTTCTTACCTGACTTTTCGTTCGGTTGGGATTATCATCGAGCTGAGAGATGGGGTGATTAAAGATTTTACCCTCTGGGAATTTCTCCGTTTCCTTCTCTTCATGCCGACTTTTTCAAGTGGCCCAATCGATCGCTTTAAGCGGTTTAATGAAAATTATCAGACCATTCCTGAGCGAGATGAGTTGATGGATATGCTGGATGAATCTGTTCGCTATATCATGTGGGGCTTTTTGTATAAGTTTATCCTAGCTCATGTTTTAGGAGAGACCTTGTTGCCTCCTCTGAAGAATCTAGCCCTGCAGTCAGGTGGTTTCTTTAATCTCTATGCTTTAGTGGTCATGTATACCTTTGGTCTTGAGCTCTTCTTTGACTTTGCAGGTTACTCTATGTTCGCCTTAGCCATCTCAAACTTGATGGGAATCCGTAGCCCCATCAACTTTAACAAGCCCTTTTTATCAAGGGATTTGAAGGAATTTTGGAATCGTTGGCATATGAGTCTTTCTTTCTGGTTCCGTGACTTTGTCTTTATGCGAATGGTGATGGTGTTGACCAGAAAGAAGGTCTTTAAGAATCGTAATGTAACCTCAAGTGTGGCCTACATTGTAAATATGCTGATTATGGGATTTTGGCATGGAGTGACCTGGTACTATATCGCCTATGGACTCTTTCATGGGATTGGGCTGGTCGTCAATGACGCTTGGGTTCGTAAGAAAAAAACACTCAATAAGGAACGGAAAAAAGCAGGGAAGTCTGCTTTACCTGAGAATCGCTGGATTCAGTTGCTTGGCATGGTTGTCACCTTCCATGTCGTCATGCTGTCATTCTTAATCTTTTCTGGATTCTTGAATGATCTATGGTTTAAAAAATAAAAGGAAATAAAATATGGATATCAAATCAGAAGTTATCGAAATTATTGATGAGTTGTTTATGGAAGATGTTTCTGACATGATGGATGAAGATCTTTTTGATGCAGGTGTCTTGGATAGTATGGGAACGGTTGAGTTGATTGTGGAGATTGAAAACCGCTTTGACATTCGTGTTCCTGTTACAGAGTTTGGTCGCGACGACTGGAATACAGCTAATAAAATCATAGCTGGTATTGTGGAGCTACAAAATGCTTAAACGCTTATGGATGATCTTCGGACCGGTCTTGATAGCTGGTTTGTTGGTTTTTCTGCTTATCTTTTTCTATCCTGCTGAGATGCGCCATGATCTGGGAGCTGAAAAGCGTTCGGCGGTGGCTACTACTATCGATAGTTTTAAGGAGCGAAGTCAAAAGGTCAGAGCACTATCTGATCCAAATATGCGTTTTGTTCCCTTCTTTGGCTCCAGTGAATGGCTTCGTTTTGACGGTGCCCATCCTGCGGTATTGGCTGAGAAATACAACCGCTCTTATCGCCCCTATCTTTTAGGACAGAGGGGAGCTGCCTCGCTCAATCAGTATTTTGGTATGCAACAGATGCTGCCACAACTGGAGAATAAACAAGTTGTATATGTTATCTCGCCCCAGTGGTTTAGTAAAAATGGCTATGAGCCAGCAGCCTTTCAGCAGTATTTTAATGGAGACCAGTTGACCAGTTTTCTGGAACATCAATCTGGGGATCAGGCTAGTCAATATGCAGCGACTCGCTTACTACAGCAGTTCCCAAACGTAGCTATGAAGGACCTGGTTCAGAAGTTGGCAAGTAAAGAAGAATTGTCGTCTGCAGACAATGAAATGATTGAATTATTAGCTCGGTTTAATGAACGTCAAGCTTCCTTTTTTGGTCAGTTTTCAGTTAGAGGCTATGTCAATTATGATAAGCATGTAGTTAAGTATTTAAAGACCTTGCCAGACCAGTTTTCTTATCAAGCTATAGAAGATGTTGTTAAAGCAGATGCAGAAAAGAATACTTCTAATAATGATCTGGGAATGGAGAATTATTTCTATAATACGCAGATTAAGAAGGATTTGAAGAAATTAAAGGATTCTCAGAAAAGCTTTACCTATCTCAAGTCGCCAGAATATAATGACTTGCAGTTAGTGTTGACACAGTTTTCTAAATCTAAGGTAAACCCGATTTTTATCATTCCACCTGTTAATAAAAAATGGATGGACTACGCTGGTCTACGAGAGGATATGTACCAACAAACGGTGCAGAAGATTCGCTACCAGTTAGAAAGTCAAGGTTTTACCAATATAGCAGATTTTTCTAAGGACGGCGGGGAGCCTTTCTTTATGAAGGACACCATTCACCTTGGTTGGTTGGGTTGGTTGGCTTTTGACAAGGCAGTTGATCCTTTCCTATCCAATCCCACAACAGCTCCCACTTACCATCTGAATGAGCGCTTTTTCAGCAAAGATTGGGCGACTTATGATGGAGATGTCAAAGAATTTCAATAGATAATAATGTCGAAGAGTCCAAGAATGAAGCCTATTTTCACGTTTTTTCTTGACTCTTTTTTTGCTTGTGATATAATTAACTGGTAAATAAAATTCCAAAGAATAGTATTTTTCTCTTAAAAAGAGAAGTCCAAAAGGAAAGGAGTCAGATATGAGACAGCTAGCGAAGGATATCGATGGCTTTTTGAATGAGGTGATTTTACAGGCGGAAAACCAACATGAAATCCTAATAGGTCATTGTACTAGCGAGGTACCTCTGACCAATACCCAGGAGCATATCCTCATGCTCTTATCGGAGGAATCTTTAACAAATTCAGAGTTGGCTCGTCGTCTCAATGTCAGTCAGGCAGCAGTTACCAAGGCCATTAAGTCTTTGGTTAAGGAAGGGATGTTGGAAACATCTAAAGATCCTAAGGATGCGCGTGTGATTTTTTATCAGTTGACTGATTTGGCTCGTCCAATCGCTGAGGAGCACCATCATCACCATGAGCATACACTTTTAACCTATGAAGAAGTGGCGACTCAGTTTACTCCAAATGAACAAAAAGTGATTCAGCGGTTTTTGACTGCTTTAGTAGGAGAAATCAAATAATGAGATATATTACGGTAGAGGATTTATCCTTCTATTATGATAAGGAACCCGTTCTTGAACATATCAATTATAGTGTTGATAGTGGGGAATTTGTTACCTTGACAGGTGAAAATGGGGCAGCTAAGACGACACTCATCAAGGCCAGTCTTGGAATCCTCCAACCACGCATTGGTAAGGTAACCATTTCAAAGACAAATACGCAGGGTAAGAAATTGAGAATAGCCTACCTTCCTCAACAGATTGCCAGTTTTAATGCAGGTTTTCCAAGTACGGTTTATGAATTTGTCAAGTCGGGTCGTTATCCGCGAAAGGGATGGTTCCGTCGCTTGAATGCTCATGATGAGGAGCATATCAAGGCTAGTTTGGACTCAGTTGGTATGTGGGAACACCGAGACAAACGCTTGGGGTCTCTATCTGGAGGACAAAAGCAGCGAGCGGTGATTGCGCGCATGTTTGCTTCGGATCCAGATGTGTTTATCCTAGATGAGCCGACAACGGGAATGGATGCAGGAAGTAAAAATGAATTTTACGAACTCATGCACCACAGCGCCCATCATCATGGCAAGGCTGTTTTGATGATTACCCATGACCCTGAAGAAGTTAAGGATTATGCGGATCGCAATATTCATCTAGTCCGTAACCAAGACTCGCCATGGCGTTGTTTCAACGTTCATGAGAATGATCAGGAGGTGGGCCATGCTTAGTTTATTATCTTATGACTTTATGCAACGTGCCTTTCTGGCGGTTATTGCTATGAGTCTTTTCTCGCCGGTTCTTGGAACTTTTCTTATCTTGCGCCGTCAGAGTTTGATGAGTGATACCCTCAGCCACGTCTCGCTTTCGGGTGTAGCTTTTGGTCTGGTTTTGGGGATTTCTCCGACTATTTCTACGATTGCCATTGTTTTGATTGCGGCGGTCTTTCTGGAGTATCTCCGTACGGTTTACAAGAGCTTTATGGAAATCGGGACAGCTATCCTCATGTCAACAGGTCTGGCTGTTTCTCTGATTGTCATGAGCAAGGGTAAAAGTTCTAGCTCTATGAGTTTGGACCAGTATCTTTTTGGCTCGATTGTGACTATTAGCGAAGAGCAGGTCATTTCCCTTTTTGTCATTGCGGCGGTTGTTTTGATTTTGACCTTCCTCTTCCTTCGTCCAATGTATATCTTGACCTTTGATGAGGATACGGCCTTTGTGGATGGCTTGCCAGTTCGTACCATGTCCATTCTTTTTAACATGGTGACAGGGGTAGCTATTGCCCTCATGATTCCTGCTGCAGGAGCTCTTTTGGTATCGACTATCATGGTCTTACCAGCTAGTATTGCCCTTCGTCTGGGGAAAAACTTTAAATCCGTTATGCTGCTTGCCAGTGCTATTGGATTTTCGGGAATGGTAGCAGGACTTTACATTTCCTACTATGCAGAAACACCTGCAAGTGCAAGTATTACCATTATTTTTGTAACTGTCTTTTTACTTATTAGTTTAGTAAGACGTTTTATCAAATAGGAGACCAACATGAAAAAAATTAGCTTATTGCTAGCCAGTCTATGTGCCTTGTTTTTAGTGGCTTGTTCCAATCAAAAACAGGCAGATGGCAAATTAAATATCGTGACAACTTTTTACCCTGTCTATGAATTTACCAAGCAAGTCGCAGGAGATACTGCTAATGTAGAACTCCTCATCGGTGCTGGTACAGAACCCCATGAATATGAACCGTCTGCCAAGGCAGTTGCCAAAATCCAAGATGCAGATACCTTCGTTTATGAAAATGAAAACATGGAAACATGGGTCCCTAAATTGCTAGATACCTTGGATAAGAAAAAGGTCAAAACCATCAAGGCGACAGGCGATATGTTGCTCTTACCAGGTAGCGAGGAAGAAGAGGGAGACCATGACCATGGAGAAGAAGGACATCACCATGAGTACGATCCCCATGTTTGGTTATCACCGGTTCGTGCCATTAAACTTGTAGAGTACATCCGTGATAGCTTGTCAGCAGATTATCCGGATAAAAAGGAGACCTTTGAGAAGAATGCTGCTGCCTATATCGAAAAATTGCAAGCCTTGGATAAGGCTTATGCAGAAGGCTTATCTCAAGCTAAACAAAAGAGCTTTGTGACTCAACACGCAGCCTTTAACTATCTTGCCTTGGACTATGGACTCAAACAAGTCGCAATTTCAGGCCTTTCTCCAGATGCCGAGCCATCAGCTGCTCGTTTGGCAGAATTGACAGAGTACGTTAAGAAAAATAAAATTGCCTATATCTACTTTGAAGAAAATGCTTCACAAGCCCTTGCTAATACACTTTCAAAAGAAGCAGGTGTCAAAACTGATGTCCTTAATCCTTTAGAAAGTCTGACAGAAGAGGATACCAAGGCTGGCGAAAACTACATTTCTGTGATGGAGAAAAACCTCAAGGCTCTGAAACAAACAACGGACCAAGAAGGTCCAGCAATCGAGCCTGAAAAGTCAGAGGATACCAAGACAGTCCAAAATGGTTACTTTGAAGATGCAGATGTCAAGGACCGCACCTTGAGTGACTATGCAGGTAACTGGCAATCAGTTTATCCTTTCCTTGAAGATGGTACGTTTGATCAAGTCTTTGACTACAAGGCTAAGTTGACTGGTAAGATGACAAAGGCTGAGTACAAGACCTACTATACAAAAGGCTATCAGACAGATGTGACTAAGATTAATATCACTGATAACACTATGGAATTTGTTCAAGGTGGACAAAGCAAAAAATACACTTACAAGTATGTCGGTAAGAAAATCTTGACTTACAAGAAAGGCAATCGTGGTGTTCGCTTCCTCTTTGAAGCCACAGATGCTGACACTGGACAATTCAAGTATGTTCAGTTTAGCGACCACAATATCGCTCCAGTGAAGGCAGAACATTTCCATATCTTCTTTGGAGGTACAAGCCAAGAAGCTCTCTTTGAAGAAATGGATAACTGGCCAACCTACTACCCAGATAACCTATCTGGCCAAGAAATCGCCCAAGAAATGTTGGCGCATTGATGAGAAACTGACTAGTTCTTATGAGCTAGGCGTTTTTTTGGATACTAGATGGCTAATTTCATTATGGGTAAATTCGCAAACTAAGTTCCACCGCTAGTAGAAGTGGAAGTTAGTCTGATAAAAATCCTAAAAACCAGTGGAAATCCGTGTCAGGGTAAGTTCCACTGGTTTTACTAATGCTTGATTTCATCGCTTTTGTAACCAAAAGGAATCGAAAAAAAGAGCGCACAAAATCCCCTCATCTGAAAGCGTTTCAGATTAAGTTCCGCTATGGTGGAAGTTAGTGTGAGACGTTTGAATGCGGTTAAAGGTTAGTTTTTAGAACTTATGTTGGAGTAATTTCGAAGACTGACAGACGTCTTCTGCAGGTATTTTAGAAATACCTAGAAGCTTAGGAATCTCTTCTCCATAGGTAAAGGCAAAGAGCTCATAGGCTGACTTTCCATTCAAAGCAGCACGTTTGACACTGTTGACATGAGAGCAGACGAGATTGATGTCCTCTTGAGTTAAGTTGTCAAAAGCAGTTCCCTTAGGTAGAATGTCTCGAATCAGTGTGTGGTTTTTCTCAATTCTCCCTTTCTGGTCAGAGCGATTAGGGTCACAAAAGAAGAGTTTACTCTCTCCTCGCACATCCATTTCGATATCATCAACCCTGGCAAACTCTCCACCATTATCGGTAAGAATGACAGGAAAGAGTTGGAAGAAATCTTTATCAGCTTCATGAAGAGTGTTCTTGATGGTATAGAGGTGTTTGGTAACCTCAAGGGCAGTTTTATTATCCAGAAGCCTAGCGAAGATAAAGTTACAGAAAGACAGGTTGAAGGTAAGTAGGACTTTACCTCCCATCCTCCCCAGAACTGTGTCCATTTCCAGCCAAGAGTCTAGTTGATTAAGGACTAAATAGTTTTGGAAATCCTCATAGGAACGGCCTTTTTTAGCTTCTTTAGGGATGGAAGGTAGTTTCCTTTTCCGTCTTTCTTTGAATTTAACGGCTCTGGCTAGGTCAATATGAGCGATAGATAGGTATCCTTTTCGGATGTGTCGATAGACGGTTGAGGAACTGACATCAAGGTTATGAGTTTTGAGGATATGATAGATGTGTTGTCCCTTTTTAACACCATCAGAAATGACTTTGTCCATGTCCCAGAAGGCCTTGGAATTAAGGGGAGTTCCTTCACGAGCTTCGACAAGAGTTTGTTCGTACTGTTTTTGAGCTTGTTTAGCAAGGTAGAAGATTTTTTTAAATCCACAATTTTGTCTTCTTTTAGGGCATCCATTACAGACAAAGGGAGCCTTATCGAGTAAAGGGCAAGGAAGGTTATCGCATGTAGACTCTCGGACTTGTCTGTTTCGTTTGACTTCTTTGGAAACAGTAGTTGGGTCTTTTAGAATGGATTGTCCGATAGCTTTGAAGGTTTCACCGCGCTCTAAGCCTAATTGGATATCATTACGGTCTGAAAGGGTAAGGTGTTTATGTTTTGTCATAGTAGACCTCATTTCTAACTCAAACGTCTCACACTTAATTCCACCATAAAAATCCGTTTTAGACTAATTTCCACTTTGGTTGGGCAAGTGGAAGTTACTTTGAGAAATTAGCTAATTTCATTATGGACCTTTCAGAACTTTAAAAATGAATAAAACTCTTGAAATATCTGGGCTTATATGCTAGAATGTTGTTAGTGTATAAGGTTCATTAGAACACCAAAGCCCCTAACTATTGCAGTAGTTAAGGGCTTTTTTTACGTATCTTAGCGATTTAACGGGTGTTTATAGGCTAGTCATTCGGTCTACTTCTTACCATCTAGCCATTTGCAGACGAAATACAAGATAATTCCAGCTATAACATCTGCTATAATAGTAAGAGCAAGCTCTGGTATAAGGCTCATTAGTTTCACCTCCTCTCACGAACCCATAGGAA
Organism: Streptococcus mitis; assembly: GCF_901542415.1. Lineage (NCBI taxonomy): Bacteria > Bacillati > Bacillota > Bacilli > Lactobacillales > Streptococcaceae > Streptococcus > Streptococcus mitis. The sequence continues at coordinate 1,597,112 of NZ_CABEHV010000004.1, forward strand.
CGTAATAGGTAACCGATGACCAAAATAGTATATCACATTAAATTTAGATCATCAACATTGATTAATTCTTGAAATATAGGGGATAGGCAAAAAGTCTTTAAAATCAAAAAAAGTATAGTATCAGATGTATAAAAGCTTGATGTTATATCAATTATAAAAGTGGATAGGAAAGTTTTCTGATTATCAGAATTCCTTCCTATCCACTTTTTGAAGATTGTAAGCTAATTTTATTTTATGTAGAATTAGTTTATTTGTTTTATTTATCAAAACCTTGCAAGGCTTTTTGGCGTTCTTCTACTTGACCTTTAGCATCTAGTTTGTTACCACCGTATACAGCTGATTCCCATGATCCGTACATTGGATTTGGGAAGATGATGAATTTTTCACCGAATTCTTTTTGCAATTCTTCAAGTTGTTTATCACGGTCAGATTCAGAAGTCTTAGAAAAATCTGCAAAGTCTACGAGGTTATCACCAAACAATAAGATAAGATTTGTTTTTTCTTGAACTTTTTGGCGACGACCTTCTTTGGATTTTACACCGCTTTCTAAGAACATGAGATGATCACGTCCTTGAACAGGAATTCCTTCACTTTCTAGATTTTTAATAGTAGCATCTACTTGATTAGCTGAGCGGTCAGAAATATAGTAGATTTGGACACCGTTTTGATCAGCAAACTGAAGAAAATCCTTGGCACCTGGGACAGCTTTTGCTGAAGCTTTTTGAACCCAAACATCCCAATTTTCGGGTGTGAATGCTGTACCATCTTTGACATTTTGTACTTGATAAGGGCTATTATCTAGGACAGTTTCATCCAAGTCTAAAACGATAGAGTAAGGTTTGTCTGATTCTGTTTTGAGCAATTCCTTTAGGTGATTTGTTGCAACGTTATAACCCTGTATGTATAAAGCTTTAGTTTCAGCTGATTTTTGATACCAAAGGGTTGACATAGTGTTTTCTCTTGACCGTAGTTGGTCATATGTCAATGTAATCTGATTATCAGATGAGCTATTATTGCTTGTCTGTGTTTCTGTAGACTTTGTTGCACAACTAGCCAATAAGACGACAGAAGCAAGTGCAGAAAGGATTGTAACAGTAGTTTTTGCTGTTTTCATGAAATATCTCCTATTTATTCATTTCAATAAATAGTATAGCACGAGAGAAAAGTTAAGGCAAGTCATTCTCTGACTATGGATGAAGATTCTATAGAAGATAATGTAATGAAAAAAAGCGATTACTAACTTGAAATGTGGTTTCACCTCTAATTATTGACATTTCAGGAAAAATCGCAGTAAAAACTGCACAGCCTTCTTTAAATGTGCTATAATACAGGAAAAAATAATAATGGAGGTCACGATAATGGCAACATTTTTGATGATTTTTGTGGTGGTTTGTGTGCTCCTATTGGTGATAGTCACACTGAGTACAGTTTATGTGGTTCGTCAGCAGTCGGTGGCGATTATTGAACGCTTTGGGAAATACCAAAAGGTTGCCAATAGCGGTATTCATATTCGCTTGCCTTTTGGGATTGACTCGATTGCAGCTCGGATTCAGTTGCGCTTGCTGCAAAGCGATATTGTGGTTGAGACTAAGACCAAGGACAATGTGTTCGTTATGATGAATGTAGCGACCCAGTACCGTGTCAACGAACAGAGCGTGACAGATGCCTACTATAAACTCATGCGTCCAGAATCTCAGATTAAATCTTATATCGAAGATGCTCTTCGCTCTTCTGTTCCCAAATTAACCTTGGATGAATTGTTTGAGAAAAAAGATGAGATTGCCCTTGAAGTCCAACACCAAGTGGCGGAAGAAATGACAACTTACGGTTATATTATCGTGAAAACCTTGATTACTAAGGTGGAACCAGATGCAGAAGTTAAGCAATCCATGAATGAAATCAATGCGGCGCAACGTAAGCGGGTTGCAGCGCAAGAATTGGCAGAAGCTGACAAGATTAAAATCGTCACTGCAGCTGAAGCCGAAGCAGAAAAAGACCGCCTTCATGGTGTGGGGATTGCCCAACAACGTAAAGCGATTGTGGATGGATTGGCAGAGTCTATCACCGAACTCAAGGAAGCCAATGTTGGCATGACAGAAGAACAAATCATGTCCATCCTCTTGACCAACCAGTATTTGGATACCTTGAATACCTTTGCTTCTAAAGGAAATCAAACCATCTTTTTACCAAATACGCCAAATGGTGTGGATGATATCCGTACACAAATCTTGTCAGCCCTCCGTGCTGAGAAGAAATAATAGACTAATACTCTTCGAAAATCTCTTCAAACCACGTCAGCGTCGCCTTGCCGTACTCAAGTACAGCCTACGGCTAGTTTCCTAGTTTGCTCTTTGATTTTCATTGAGTACAAAGAGCTTGGCAACAGGCTCTTTTTGCATTGTATTTGTTAAGAAAAGTAAAGAACATTGATATACATTTAACTAAAATTATTGTATGTTGTCTCCCTTAACTTGGAGTGATAAGGGAATAACTAGAAAGATTTGTGAATACAAACTATTTCTGATATACTAAATATACAGTAATAATGAATGATAGGATATGGGATGAAAGAATTTCAATTTGAGAGAAAGCAGCGTTTTTCTTTGAGGAAATATACAATAGGAGCTTGTTCGGTCTTGCTAGGAACGAGTTTATTTTTTGCTGGTATGGGAGCTCAACCCGTACAGGCTACAGAAACGACTTCAACACTAATTTCAAGTCATTATTTGGATGAGCAGGATTTATCTGAAAAGCTAAAATCTGAGTTGCAATGGTTTGAAGAAAATAAGATTGAGGTAAAAGAGGGAAAAGAATACTACTTTATCTATCGAAAATTGGCTACAAGATTACCAGAAACAGGTCTGTTTTCTAATGATGGGATGTTTATCTTGGGAGCAGGATTATTATTGCTTTCCTTCACTTTAATCAAGAGAAAAAAGGGAGCATCTTACTTCCTTGTGAGCGTCTTTGCTGTTGGTGGTTGGGGAGCATCCATCTCTGCTTTAGAAAATCTGGTAGAATTGCAACCAGCCCTTGTTAAGAGAGTAGAAGGTCAGTTTTTATCAAGTCCTGAAACAGTCCAAGGATATGAATTTACGGGATATTATTTGGTAAGAGATAGTGCTAGCAAGGAACTTTCTGTTGATAAGGTAGAGTCGCCAGCATTATCTCAAAAGGAGGAAAGTTCAGAACCTCAATCTAAGAAGATTGTACCACAGACTACATCTCATTTTAGCTCGACTAAAGATCTTGTGCAATCTCCTCAACCATCTTACTCAGTTGAGCCTGTTTTAAATCCAACTCCTGAAAAAAGTATGAGTATTGAGTCTAAAAAAGTACCAGATGAAGGAATGAAAACTGTTACTGAAGACAAGCCAGAACTGGAAGTTAGGATAGGGGAGATAGAGTTTGAAACTCAATTGCAGTCTGACCCAACTCTGGCTAAGGGAGAAAAAAGAATTTCTATAGAAGGTGCCAAGGGACAAGAACGAATCTTAACAGAAGTAAGGATTATCGATGGTATTGTTACGCGAAATGAAGTAGGGAGAGAAGTGCTTCGTGAACCAGTTACTCAGGTGATTCTGGTCGGGACAAAAGAGAAGGAACCTCAAGAAAATGGCATAAGCCTAGCCCCGGAAGTCCAACCCCCTCTTCCCTCTTATGAAGGTGGTGTTTCCGGTGAATCCTTGGTAGAACCAGCGCTTCCCTCTTATGAAGGCGGTGTTTCCGGTGAATCCTTGGTAGAACCAATGCTTCCCTCTTATGAAGGCGGTGTTTCCGGCGAGTCCTTGGTGGAACCGTCCCTTCCCTCTTATGAAGGCGGTGTTTCCGGTGCATCCTTGGTGGAACCGTCCCTTCCGTCTTATGAAGGTGGTGTTTCCAGTGAGTCCTTAGTAGAACCAGCGCTTCCCTCTTATGAAGGCGGTGTTTCCGGTGAGCCCTTAGTAGAACCATCTCTTCCGTCTTATGAGGGCGGTGTTTCCGGTGAGCCTGAGATACAGGAGAATCTCCCGGAGTATAAAGAAGACACTCAACTTCCTCAGACCAAAGTAGAGACAAAAGCTGTTCCTTATGAAACAATTTATGAAAAGAATGAGGCACTAGACCACGGAGTTACAAGAGTAAAAATTCCGGGTGTTGAGGGACAAGAACAAGTTACTACTACCTATACTAAAGATCAAGCAAGTGGAAATATTTCTGAGAATAAAACTGTCAAAATAGTAGCTAACAAAGTTGATCAAGTTGTAGAAGTTGGAACTAAACCGAGTGTTGAAACTACTGTCCTATCTCATAAAACGATTTACCAAGTGAATCCTGCTTTGGGGTTCAGACGACAGGAAGTAGCGGTTGCAGGGCATGATGGTTCGGTGGAAACTAGGACGACTTATCAACTAGACAAGGCAACAGGTCAGGTGACGGTATCTGACACTACTAGACAAGTAAATCCAGCAGTCGATAAAGTGATTCAAGTTGGTAATGTGGAAAAAGTAATACAACCGATTGCTGTTACTGAGGAGCGAAGAGAGGATTCTTCACTTGCTAAAAATATAGAAAAGGTAGCATCTGAGGGTGAAGTTGGTGAGAATACACTTACCAGAACCTACGCTATCAATGAACAAACTGGTGAATTGGTTAATCCTCAAGAAGTGAGTCAAATAACAAAACCAATGAAACCGAGAGTTATTTTAGTTGGTAGTCAGGAAGATAAACCACACTTACTTCCGGCTAATAGTGAGAGAGAAGATGCTGTGGATGTGTCTGCTCTGACCACAAGCGCGAGCTCAGTAGACTTCTTACATGACAGTAAACTAAAAGCACAGTTAGAGCCTACTTATGATCCTCGAGATATTATAACAAGGAGAATTGCGCTCAGAAAAACACACCCAAATATCACTGACCAAGAGGTCAAAGATATGTTGCGCACAGAGTATCTTCAAAAACTGTCAATTCAAGAAAGCTTTGATCAGACGAAGACGCAAGCTGAGTCAAGTTTCAAAAAGATTGCCTCGCATACATTGGGAATTATAGGAGATACCCCTGAAAATCGCAGCAAGGTCAAACAAGAGATTGAGCAATACAAAGAGCAGATTTTGTTGGGACTGTCTTATATCAATCGTTTTTATAATATTCAATTTGGGGACACGAATATTCGTGATATTCTGGCCTTTAATCCAAGCTCATTTGGCAATAAGACAATGACCGCCTTGGATAGTTTGAAAAAATTAGGATCCATGTCTTATGAAGAGATGAAATTGACCAATAGTCCTCAAACATTTACAAAGTATTTATCTACCATTACAGGTAAGGCTAGCTTGAAGGAATTTTTAGACAGCAATCGCCAACTCTTTACGTCAGATGATGCGGATACTTGGCTTAAAAAATCTAGCCAAGCTATGATTGTTGAAAAACCATCTAAGGAAAATCCTTCAGCGCATATCGGTCTGTATAGCAAGTTGACAGCTGGGGAAAAGGATCCTCGTAAACAAGAGGCTAATATGGCTGCTATTTTGGGACTTTTGAATGTGAAAGAACCAAATGTTTACGTGATTAGTAATATGGCGACGATTACTTATGGTAATATTGGTTCCTATATAGATACTTCTCTTGCCCAGTCTAATCCAACTAAGTATCAGACTGAGCTTGCTAGAGTCAAGTCTTTAATTGAAAAGGCGGCTGTACAACAAGCCAACTATGTTGATACTCTTTATCGTATAACAAAACCAGAAAATCGTGATAAGTTGCTGACAAATCGCTTGATTATTGATACGATGAAGAAATATACAAGTAATTCGAATGCACAGATTGATAGCACTTGGTCACCAGCTACTGGTAGTGGAGCTGATAAGGGGGTCGACCAGTTTATGACTCCTATGAATTACTATTCTCCAGTAAGTAAGGTGGGAGCTGAGGCCAATGGATTAGGTGTCCGTTACTTTATAGATAGGGTTTTGGATGATAGAGGTTCAGCGACTTATTCTCATGAAATGACGCACTTACTAGATAGAACGGTCTTGTTTAATAATTACGGTCGTCGAGATGGTACAGGAGCAGAGTTTTATGCGCGTGGTATTTTTGAAAACTCCTATAATCCAGAAAAGGATACTTATTTCAATCTCAACTTTGTATATGATGAGAGTGATAAGAATGGATTTTACAATAGAACACCTGATCGATTTAAAACAGCAGAAGATTTGAAATCTTATATGAAGGGAAGTTTCGATGTCCTTTATACTCTAGATTACCTAGAAGCAGAGGCAAGTAGAAACTTATCTGCAGAAGACAAGATGAGTTATTTCAAAAAAATAACGCCAATCACTTCAACAGGTTCTAGAACTTGGGTAGATTACCGTAATCCAGCAGTTAAACCGACTCATAAGAGTGAGGAGATTCAAACTCTTACCTTAGAAGATGCCAAAAAATTGACAGATGTTGATAGTTTGATTGACAATCATATCATGGTCAACCGTTATATCATTGCTGGTTTTTCAGATAAAGGTAAGATTGCAGCAAACGGTTACTATACTGTTGATATGTTTGATACCATTTATGGTGTTAGTCAAAATGACTCTGGTATGAGTGGGGACATCACCTTTAGAAAACAAGCCTTTGAATTGATGGCTACTTTGGGCTACTATGAAGGATTTGTTCCTTATGTGTCAAATCAGTTTAAAGAAGAAGCAGAGGCTGAAAACAAGCCTTTGTCTGATACTTACATTTTCAATAAAGTTTTGAATGGTAAGAGTTATGCTGAGTTTAAAAAAGCACAAATCAAGGAAAGGGTAGCTAAGATTGATCAATTGAAACCTTTGACAATTCAATATGAAGGTCGGCAAATAAGTCTGACAAGTCAGAAGTTAAGTGAATTGATGCAGAAAGCTGTCCAAGAGGAGTTGAAACAGATTAAGGCAGGCAAAACAACTGCGCGCACCTATACCTTTATCGAAACACCCGTTCAAAAACTGAAAAAAGCGATTTATAAAGCTTATCTCAAAGATTCAGATGACTTTAGACAATCGATTTACAATAGTTAAGACAAAAAAGGAACATCTCTCTGGAATGAACATTCAGAGGGGTGTTTTTTGCTTCTTGTCAGATTTGCTACTCAATGAAAATCAAAAAGCAAACTAGGAAGCGAGCCGCAGGTTGCTCAAAGTACAGCTTTGAGGTTGCAGATAAAACTGACGAAGTCAGCTCAAAACACCGTTTTGAGGTAGTAGATAAGACTGACGAAGTCAGTTACATATACGCACGTTAAGGCGACGCTGACGTGGTTTGAAGAGATTTTCGAAGAGTATGACCTTGTTTCTTGAAAATGACAGTTTATATGAACATAGAGTTATTTTCAGACTTTTCCACAAATTATAGAATCTTTTCTGAGGATTTAGGGAGTGATGGAGGAAGTCTTGAAAGCGCTTTTGTTTTGTGCTATAGTCAAGGAAATCGAGTCGTTTAAAGAGGAATGCTTTTATGGGAAGAGAAGAAGTTTTACGAAATTACTGGTTTTTTAGCCAAGAGGTGGGGAAGGAAGAGGCCTTGGCGTCGGATTTTCAGAGGGGAAATTGGCAGGCTATTCAAGTACCGCACGACTGGAGTATTTACAATGATTTTGACCAGTATTCGCCAGCACAAAATGAGGGTGGTCAGTTAAACGGGGGTCAAGCCTGGTATCGAACACAGTTTTACTTGGAAGAAGATGCCAGTCTTGTATCGGTGCGTTTGTTGTTTGACGGGGTTTACATGAATGCCCAAGTCTATATCAACGGGCAAGTGTTGGGCTATTATCCCAGTGGCTATACGCCTTTTTCTTATGATATCACGCCTTATCTAAGAAATGATGGGACAGCCAACCAGCTTGCGGTTTTTGTGGAAAATCAGCAACCTAGCAGTCGTTGGTATTCTGGTAGCGGTATTTACCGAGAAGTAAAATTATTGATTACAGATTCGGTGCATCTGGATTTATATGGGATTAAGATAGAAAGTCCCAAGCTAAAGAAACAAAGAGATGGATGGGTGGAAACTCAGCTTACAAGTAAGGTTTCAAATGATGGCTCTCAGTCTGTGTCGGTGTATTTGGAACAGAGTATCTGGTATGATGGGCAGCAACTGTCAGACTGGCAGGCGACAGATTCTGTAGTGATTGAAGCTGGGGACAAACATCATTTCCAACAAGCAATATCAATTTTTCAACCCTTGCTTTGGGATATTGATCATCCTCACCTTTACCAATTGAAGACTCACCTTTACAAAAATGGCATTTTGGTTGATGAAGAAGAGGAGACCTTTGGTTACCGCTATATGGATTGGCAAGCGGATAAGGGCTTCTTTCTAAATGGTCGCTGGTTGAAGATTCATGGAGTTTGTCTGCACCATGACTATGGAGCGCTGGGAGCTGTGGAAAATAGGTCGGCTGCCGAGAGACGCCTGCGCCAAATGAAGGAAATGGGAGTCAACGCTATCCGAATAACACACAATCCAGCCAGTAGCATCTTGCTAGATGTGGCTGCCAAAATGGGCCTACTCATTCAAGAAGAAGCCTTTGATACTTGGTATGGAGGCAAGAAAGAGTATGACTATGGTCGCTTTTTTGAGGAAGAAGCGACTCATCCAGAAGCGAAAGCAGGCGATTTCTGGTCAGATTATGATTTGCGTACTATGATTGAGCGTGGCAAGAACAATCCATCGATTTTTATGTGGTCCTTGGGAAATGAAGTCAGCGAAGCAAATGGTGATGCTCATTCATTGAAGACTATCAAACGTTTGCTAGGAAGAGTCAAAGAAGTGGATGATAGCCGTTTTGTGACCATGGGAATGGATCAATTCCGCTTTGGAGATGGTTCTGGAGGTCATGAAAAGATTGCTGATTTGCTGGATGTGGTGGGTTTGAATTACTCAGAAGACAATATTGATGGGATTCGCAAAAGACATCCCAAGTGGCGACTTTATGGGTCTGAAACCTCATCGGCTACCCGAACGCGTGACAGCTATTTTCGCCCAGATAAGGAATGGGTTGGGGATAATCGCCGCGTGCGGAATTTTGAACAGTCAGACTACGGCAATGATCGAGTTCCTTGGGGAAAGACAGCGACGGCCTCTTGGATAGCAGATAGAAATAGGTTAGACTATGCGGGTCAATTTATTTGGACAGGAGTGGACTATATCGGTGAGCCGACCCCTTGGCACAATCAAAACGACACGCCTGTAAAAAGTTCCTATTTTGGGATCGTGGATACGGCGGGGATTCCTAAAAATGACTATTATTTCTATCAAAGTCAGTGGTTGGATGCAGATCAGCATCCCATGGTTCATATCTTACCTCACTGGAATTGGGAAATCCACAAGAGTTATCAACAAGTTGTGGATAAGTATGGGGATATCCCTGTTAGAGTGTATTCAAATGCCCGTTCTGTAGAGCTATTTCTAAATGGAAAATCCAAAGGCAGGAAGACTTTTCAGGAAAAATGGACTTCAGATGGTAGAAAATACCAAGAGGGACAAGGTTCTGGCCAACTCTATCTCGAATGGCGTTTGCCTTATCAACCAGGAGAATTGCATGCTGTAGCCTATGACTGTCAAGGTCAGCTTGTGTCAGAAGATAGGGTGGTGACTGCAGGTAAGCCAACCAAAATCGGGTTACATGCCGAGAAATCACAACTGGAGCAAGATGGGCAAGACCTCCTTTATCTCTATTTTGATGTATTGGACAAGGATGGAAATTGGGTTCCGACTACTTCCAATCAGCTTCATTTTAAAATTGAGGGCCCTGCTCGCATTGTGGGTGTGGATAATGGCAGGCAGGCCAGTCGTGAACGTTACCAAGCCCAGAAAAATGGTCGGTTTAAGCGGAAAGCCTTTCATGGCAAGGGTGTCCTTTTAGTTCAGAGCTTGGAGCAGACTGGTTATGTGAGAGTAAAAGCCAGTGCTAGAGGGCTAGAGCCAGCAAGTTTTGATCTTTTAGTGGGAGAGGCTTTGGCTTCCCAACCAGTGAAAAATAAGTGCTTGTTTGAGATTCGAATGGACAAGCAGCCAGGTTTACAAGAAGGAGATTCCCCAGCCATTGGACTTTATCCACAAACTGTGGATAACCCTGTGAACAAGGTGGGGAATAGTGAAGTGATTTGGGAGACGAGTGGTAGTGCCCACGCCATTATCAAGCAGGGAGTGCTTCATTGCTTGTCTGCAGGTGACTTGGCTATCCGCGCCATTTATCAAGGGAAGACCTATCAAATGCACCTGCAGGTCGCAGAAAATACCTCGCTAGGGCAGGCAGTTTTTGTACGACCACTTCGCTTGTATACAGCTAAGGGAACTTATCCACAGCTGCCATCTTCAGTTTTGGTAGACTATGAGTCAGGCGGTGCAAAACGAGTCAAGGTTGTTTGGGAGGCAATCTCCGAAGAAGATATGGCAAGCTTTCATGAGTTTACGGTATCTGGCCAGCTAGAGGGTTTGGATTTAAAGGCTTCTGCTCAGGTTTGTGTCCAAGGGATTTGCGCTATTGAGCCTGAAAGGGTTTGGACGCTTGTCAAGGAAGCCCCACATTTACCAGACCGAGTCAAGCTAGTCTTATCAGATGGCAGACGAGATACGGCCAAGGTTACTTGGGATGAACTCAATCCTCAAGTCTATGCTCAGGTAGGAGAAAGTGTGCTCACAGGGCAGGTAGCGGGCTGTGAATTGCCAGCAACAGTCACCATTCATGTGACAGATGCCAGTGTAGATGGGGAAGTTATTTCCAATCAGTGGACAGGATCCAATTTGCCTCTGGTCTTTGCCTCCCACTCAGAGCCTAATCACCCAGCATCTTACCTCAATGACAAGGTCATTACTCGGAAAAAATCGACAGCCAATACTTGGATTGCCAAGTCAGAGCAAGCCAGCGTGGGTATTCTGTTTGGAGATGCAGGGATTTTAAAACCGCGATTTGTGGATAACCTGACCTTGTATTATGTTGAAAATCAAGAATATGTGGCCGTTGAGCCGACCTTTATCGATTATTATGTAGGGAATGAGCCTAGCTTGCCTCGGACTCCAAATCATTTGGATAAGGATTCACTGCTCAAGCAAGAGGAGAATTGGCAACCTGTATCAGGCATCCGAAAAGTGTCAAGCGACAAGGATGAAGAGCTTCGTTTTGAATTTGATAAGGTGGAAACTTACGCCCTTCGTCTTCGATTTGAAGGCTTGCTCAGTCCCCTAGCGCTAACAGAATTGCAAGTACATGCCAAAAAAGTAAAGAAAAGTGTAGATAGGAAGTAGTATGGTAAGAGAAATAAAACCGCATGGCCCCTTGCCTAGTCAGGCCCAGCTAGCTTATTTAGAGGATGAACTAGCAGCCTTTATCCATTTTGGGCCCAATACCTTTTATGACCAGGAATGGGGGACAGGTCAGGAGAATCCTGAACGATTTAACCCGACAAGGTTAGACGCGCGTGAGTGGGTTCGTGTACTCAAAGAAACGGGCTTTAAAAAGTTGATTTTGGTGGTCAAACACCACGATGGTTTTGTCCTCTATCCGACAGTTCACACAGATTATTCGGTCAAGGCCAGTCCTTGGAGGAGTGGAGAGGGGGATTTGCTCCTTGAAGTATCACAAGCTGCCACAGAGTTTGATATGGATATGGGGGTCTACCTGTCACCGTGGGATGCCCACAGTCCTCTCTATCATGTGGACCGAGAAGCGGACTATAATGCCTATTATCTGGCTCAGCTGAAGGAGATCTTATCAAATCCTGCCTATGGAAATGGAGGGAAATTTGCTGAGGTCTGGATGGATGGTGCCAGAGGAGAGGGCGCTCAAAAGGTCAATTATGAATTTGAAAAATGGTTTGAAACCATTCGTGACCTGCAGGGCGATTGCTTAATTTTTTCAACAGAAGGCACCAGTATACGCTGGATTGGCAATGAACGAGGGTATGCAGGTGATCCCCTGTGGCAAAAGGTGAATCCTGACAAACTAGGAACAGAAGCAGCGCTGGATTATCTTCAGCATGGAGATTCTTCAGGCACTATTTTTTCAATCGGTGAGGCAGATGTTTCCATCCGGCCAGGTTGGTTTTACCATGAGGACCAGGATCCTAAGTCTCTTGAGGAGTTGGTAGAGATTTATTTTCACTCGGTGGGTCGGGGAACTCCACTCTTGCTTAATATTCCGCCGAATCAAGATGGGCTATTTGATGCAAAGGATATTGAACGACTTTATGAATTTGCTGCCTATCGCAATGAGCTCTATAAAGAAGATTTGGCTCTGGGAGCTGAGGTATTTGGTCCAGCTCTTTCCGCAGACTTCGCTTGTCACCATCTGACAGATGGTCTTGAGACCAGCTCTTGGGCAAGTGATGTAGGCTTGCCCATCCAGTTAGAACTCGACTTAGGTTCTCCTAAAACTTTTGATGTAATTGAGTTAAGAGAAGATTTGAAGCTAGGGCAACGAATCGCTGCTTTTCATGTGCAAGTAGAGATGGATGGCGTCTGGCAAGAATTTGGTACAGGCTTTACAGTTGGTCATAAGCGTCTCCTGCGAGGTCCGCTAGTAGAGGCACAGAAGGTGCGCGTGATGATTACCGAGGCGCAATCTAAGCCTGTATTGACCAAGATTTCACTCTATAAAACTCCGAGGTTATCACAAAAAGTAGTTGTTCAGGGGCTAGCATTTGTAGAAAAAAGTCTAGCTGTGACAAAGGGAGAGACTCTTCATTTTAGGATTGAACGTAGCGAAAGTAGTACTCCTTTAGAGACTAAGATTTCGATCCAACCGGGGACAGGTGTCCATGGTGTCGCCTATCAGGACGAAATTCAAGTCCTTCAATTCCAAGCTGGGGAAAGCAAAAAAGACCTGACCATACCAACCCTGTATTTTGCTGCCGACAAGACCTTGGATTTCTATCTGAATCTGACTGTTGATGGACAGCTGGTTGATCAAGCTCAAGTACAAGTTTCATAAAATAAAAGAACCTTTGCACGATACAAAGGTTCTTTTGTCTACTAGCTAGTGACTTGGTAACCAGCTGAGGGTGAAGGTTAGTTGTTCAGCTTTTAGGAGATCTTGGTGTTGAATAGTTGATACTAGAGTTGTGTCCAGTCGGCATTCTTTTACAAAGTTAAAATGGCTGTGGTTTTGCTCAGCATGAATATCTAGCCATTTATCTTCTTTGGCAAGGTAGACTCGGAGGTGGTCAAAGAGAGGGATTCCGAGGTCATAGCTTGGTTTTCCTGGACAGGTCGGATAAAAACCGAGAGTTGACCAGATGTACCAGGCTGAGAGACTGCCATTGTCTTCATCGCCAGGATAGGCTTCCCAACTTGGGTGAAAAGCTTTCTGACGGAGCGTCTTGATGAGAAGAGCAGTGTAGTCAGGGTAATCGCAGTAACGGAAGAGATAAGGAATGTGGAAGCTTGGCTGGTTGGAAATGGCGAGTTGTCCAAAAGGAGCAGTAGCCATCTCGCTCATTTCGTGAATCTCGTAGCCATAGCCTGTTGTCTCAAAGAGGGGAGTCTCCTGACAGGCTTTTAAAAGATAGTTGCTAAAGGCTTCTTTTCCACCCATAAGCTGGATCAAGCCTGGGATATCGTGGAGGACGCCTAAAGTTGCTTGGATGGCTGAACATTCGGCATAATCACGTCCCCAACTATAAGGAGAGAAATCAGGACGGAAGTTGCCTTGACCATCACGCGCTCGCATGTAACCTGTCTCAGCGTCAAATAGATGGCGGTAATTTTGTGATGCGGCCTTGTAGGTTTCAGCGATTTCTATTTTCCCTAGTTTTTCAGCACAGCTAGAGATACAAAAGTCACTATAGGCATAGTCTAGGGTGTGGCTGACGCTTTCGTGGTGGTCGGTAGAGAGGTAGCCTAGTTCTTGGTATTGGGCTAATCCGTGACGACCATTGATGCCGAGAGGGTCGGACTTGGTGGCTGTTTCAAGCATGGCTTGGAGGAGTTCTTCTTCTAGGTCGGGGGCCATGTCCTTGCAGGCGCTATCTGCGATAATGCCATCTAGCAGGGTACCTGGCATCATGCCACGTTCATCTGGAGCCAGCCATTTTGGAAGGAAACCAGTATCGCGGTAGTTATTGAGAAATCCTTCTAAGAAGCGGTGGTAGTGTTCTGGTATGATAAGAGCAAAGAGGGGGAAGGTGGTGCGGAAGGTATCCCAGAAACCATTGTTGCTGAAGAGGACACCAGGCTTGACAGTTCCAGTAGCCAGATCCATATGGATGGCTTGCCCTGATTCATCAACCTCATAAAAAGTCTGTGGGAAGAGGAAGAGTCTGTAAAGGCAGTGATCAAAGAAGGTTCGGTCAGCCTCTCCTGTTTCCATGATATCAAAACGATGGAGGAGATTTTCCCAGTCCGCTTGTGCATTTGCTTTACAGTTATCAAAATCTTTTTGAGGTAGATTAAGCAGAGCCTGAGAGTGAGAGATGAAAGAAGTCGCTAGCTGAATTTCAGCATGGCTACTTGCTAAGTCAATTAGCCAGTCTTCGCCTTCTTGGCTGATAGCAAGGATATCCGTATTCATTTTCAGGGATGTGAACAGTATCAGTGGATTTTTGTTGGTTTCAGTTTTACCTTCTTGTCGTAGGGTAAGAGTCCGCTCATCTACTTGCTCCACTGTCAGTTCATCTGCTGCGTGAAGATAGAGGGAGAGGGCTTTGCCTTGCTTTTGTTCCAAACGAATAGAAGCACCGTAGCAAGTCGGTGTAAGCTGGCTTTCAATCTGATAGCGCAGGGAGAAAATTTTCAGATAATGAGGTTGGAAAGAGGCCTTATCCATATCATAGGAAGACTGGCGATGGAAGAGGCTGTCTCCACCCAGTTGGCCTGTGACAGGTGTCAGAAGGAGCCAAGAGTAGTCGCCAATCCAAGGGCTGGGCTGGTGGGTTAATCGAATCCCCTGAAAGATAGGCAGATGCGGATCGAAAAACCAAGAGCCCTCCTGGTCACTGGTCTGGGGTACAAAGTAATTCATCCCAAAAGGCACGCCTGTGTATGGCAGGGTATTTCCCCGAGAGAAGGCATGCTTGCTGGCAGTTCCAAAGCGGGTATCGATGGTTTCAAGTAGTAGTTTCATAGTCTTTCCTTTAGCTGTTTTTCTACATTATATCAGAAAAAGAGGGCCTTTAGAAAAGGAGCTTCAAAGATAACTATTTTGTAGAAAAATGACTATCATTTGTGTATGTATTTTCTGTCTCAAAAGCTATATACTGAAAATGAAACTTGTTTGAAAGAGGACACTGCACGATGATTTATTCAAAAGAAATTGTTCGAGAATGGCTAGATGAAGTGGCAGAGCGGGCTAAGGACCATCCAGAGTGGGTGGATGTTTTCGAGCGTTGCTATACAGACACCTTGGACAATACGGTTGCAATCCTAGAAGATGGTTCAACCTTTGTACTCACTGGTGATATTCCTGCTATGTGGCTTCGGGATTCAACAGCTCAACTCAGACCCTACCTTCATGTGGCTAAAAGAGATGCCCTCCTGCGTCAGACCATTGCAGGTTTGGTCAAGCGTCAGATGACCTTGGTACTCAAGGATCCTTATGCCAATTCCTTTAATATTGAGGAAAACTGGAAGGGGCACCACGAGACCGACCATACAGACCTTAATGGCTGGATTTGGGAACGCAAGTACGAGGTGGACTCGCTTTGCTATCCTTTGCAGTTGGCTTATCTCCTCTGGAAAGAGACTGGCGAGACTAGCCAGTTTGATGAGACTTTTGTCGCAGCGACTAAGGAAATTCTCCATCTGTGGACAGTGGAACAAGACCACAAGAACTCTCCTTATCGTTTTGTCCGAGATACGGACCGTAAGGAAGACACCTTGGTAAATGATGGATTTGGCCCTGACTTTGCAGTGACAGGTATGACTTGGTCAGCCTTTCGTCCGAGTGATGACTGTTGTCAGTATAGTTACTTGATTCCGTCAAATATGTTTGCAGTTGTTGTTTTGGGGTATGTTCAAGAAATCTTTGCAGAACTAGACCTAGCTGATAGCGAGAGTGTTATTGCTGATGCTAAGCGTCTCAAAGCGGAAATCCAAGAAGGTATCGAAAACTACGCCTACACAAGCAACAGCAAGGGCGAAAAGATTTATGCCTTTGAAGTAGACGGTTTGGGAAATGCTAGTATTATGGATGATCCAAACGTACCAAGTCTGCTGGCTGCACCTTATCTGGGTTACTGTTCGGTCGATGATGAAGTGTATCAAGCAACTCGTCGTACCATTCTGAGCCCTGAAAATTCCTACTTCTATCAAGGAGAATACGCTAGCGGTCTCGGAAGTTCTCATACCTTCTATCGCTATATCTGGCCAATCGCCCTTTCTATCCAAGGTTTGACAACAAGAGATAAGGCAGAGAAGAAATTCTTGTTGGATCAGCTGGTTGCTTGCGATGGTGGTACAGGTGTCATGCACGAAAGCTTCCACGTGGACGACCCAACTCTCTACTCTCGTGAATGGTTCTCTTGGGCTAACATGATGTTCTGTGAATTGGTCTTGGATTACTTGGATATCCGCTAAGGAACATGCTTTAGCGCAACTGATTCTTGGAAAGAATCACAAATTTACATTTAAAATGTTAACAATAAAAATTTAAATTTAGAATGAGGTTTTACTTCATGGAAAATGTTGTCGTACATATTATCTCACATAGTCACTGGGATCGTGAGTGGTACTTGCCTTTTGAAAGCCACCGTATGCAGTTGGTGGAATTATTTGACAATCTCTTCGATCTCTTTGAAAATGACCCTGAGTTCAAGAGCTTCCACTTAGATGGTCAAACCATTGTCCTTGATGACTACTTGGAGATTCGCCCTGAAAATCGCGACAAAGTCCAACGATACATCGACGAAGGCAAACTTAAAATTGGTCCTTTTTACATCTTGCAGGATGATTACTTGATTTCAAGTGAAGCCAATGTCCGCAATACATTGATTGGTCAAGCAGAATGTGAAAAGTGGGGCAAATCAACCCAGATTGGTTACTTCCCAGATACCTTTGGAAATATGGGGCAAGCGCCTCAAATCCTTCAAAAATCAGGCATTCACGTGGCCGCTTTTGGTCGTGGTGTGAAGCCGATTGGATTTGATAACCAAGTCCTCGAAGATGAGCAGTTTACTTCTCAGTTTTCAGAAATGTACTGGCAGGGTGCGGACGGAAGTCGTGTCCTCGGGATTCTCTTTGCCAACTGGTACAGTAATGGGAATGAAATTCCAGTTGATAAAGACGAGGCCTTGACCTTCTGGAAACAAAAACTGGCAGACGTGCGTGACTATGCTTCGACCAACCAGTGGTTGATGATGAACGGCTGTGACCATCAGCCTGTCCAGAAAAATTTGAGTGAAGCCATTCGTGTGGCAAATGAACTCTTCCCAGATGTAACCTTTGTTCATAGTTCTTTTGATGAATATGTCCAGGCCGTGGAAAGTGCCCTACCAGAGCAATTATCAACGGTTACAGGTGAGTTGACCAGTCAGGAAACAGACGGCTGGTACACACTTGCCAACACTTCTTCATCTCGTATTTATCTCAAACAAGCCTTCCAAGAAAATAGCAACCTCCTAGAGCAAGTTGTAGAACCCTTGACGATTATTACTGGGGGACATAACCACAAGGACCAGTTGACCTATGCTTGGAAAACTCTTTTGCAGAATGCGCCACATGATAGTATCTGTGGCTGTAGCGTGGACGAAGTTCACCGTGAGATGGAAACTCGTTTTGCCAAGGTTAACCAAGTCGGAACCTTTGTTAAGAGCAATCTTCTTAACGAATGGAAGGGTAAAATCGCTACGTCTAAGGCTCAAAGTGATTATCTCTTTACTGTCATTAACACAGGTTTGCATGATAAGGTCGATACTGTCAGCACAGTGATTGATGTGGCGACTTGTGATTTCAAGGAATTGCACCCAACAGAAGGCTACAAGAAGATGGCTGCTCTTACCTTGCCAAGTTACCGTGTGGAGGACTTGGATGGTCGTCCTGTAGAGGCTAAAATCGAAGATCTCGGAGCTAATTTTGAGTACGATTTACCAAAAGATAAGTTCCGCCAAGCTCGTATCGCTCGACAAGTGCGCGTGACCATTCCAGTTCACCTAGCGCCACTTTCTTGGACAACATTCCAATTACTGGAAGGAGAACAAGAACACCGCGACGGTATTTACCAAAACGGAGTGATTGATACGCCATTTGTAAGGGTGAGTGTGGATGACAATATCACAGTCTATGACAAGACAACTCACGAAGCCTATGAAGATTTTATCCGCTTCGAAGACCGTGGTGACATCGGAAACGAGTATATCTATTTCCAACCAAAAGGAACAGATCCAATCTATGCAGAGCTTAAGGGCTACGAGGTCTTGGAAAACACAGCTCGCTATGCTAAGATTTTGCTCAAACATGAATTGACCGTGCCTGTCAGTGCCGATGAAAAGCTAGAAGAAGAGCAAAAAGGTATCATCGAGTTTATGAAGCGTGAGGCGGGACGTTCAGAAGAATTGACAAGCATTCCTCTTGAAACTGAGATGACTATCTTCGTTGATAATCCACAAATCCGTTGCAAGACTCGCTTTACCAACACTGCCAAGGATCACCGTATCCGTCTCTTGGTCAAGACTCATAACACGCGTCCAAGCAATGATTCTGAAAGCATCTATGAGGTGGTGACACGACCAAACAAACCAGCAGCTTCATGGGAAAATCCTGAAAATCCTCAACACCAACAAGCCTTTGTCAGTCTGTATGACGATGAAAAAGGTGTGACTGTATCCAACAAGGGATTGAATGAATACGAAATCCTTGGAGACGACACCATTGCAGTGACTATTTTGCGTGCATCAGGTGAGTTAGGTGACTGGGGTTATTTCCCAACACCAGAAGCACAATGCTTGCGTGAGTTTGAAGTCGAGTTTGCGCTTGAATGCCACCAAGCCCAAGAACGCTTCTCAGCCTATCGTCGTGCTAAAGCCTTGCAGACACCGTTTACCAGCCTTCAGCTTGCTAAACAAGAAGGAAGCGTGGCTGCGACTGGTAGCCTCTTGAGCCATTCTGTTCTCAGCATACCGCAAATCTGTCCAACAGCCTTTAAGGTAGCTGAAAATGAAGAAGGCTATGTTCTTCGTTACTACAATATGTGTAGTGAAAATGTACGTGTACCGGAAAGTCAACATCTCTTCCTGGACCTACTGGAACGACCATACCCGGTTCATAGAGACCTCATTTCACCACAAGAGATTCGTACAGAATTCATCAAAAAAGAAGAAATTTAATTTCAAAGAGTAAACATAAAAAGAAAGGAGGGGCGAAAAGGTAAGAACTAACTGCTGATTCGCCCCTTTTTATGGTAAAAACAATGACCATTGCAACGATTGATATCGGAGGGACTGGGATTAAGTTTGCTAGTCTGACTCCTGATGGGAAAATACTAGATAAGACAAGTATCCCAACACCAGAAAACTTGGAGGATTTACTAGCGTGGCTAGACCAACGCTTGTCAGAGCAGGATTATAGCGGGATTGCTATGAGCGTTCCAGGTGCGGTCAATCAAGAAACAGGTGTGATTGATGGCTTCAGTGCGGTGCCCTACATTCATGGCTTTTCTTGGTATGAAGCACTTGCCCATCATCAGCTACCTGTCCATCTGGAAAATGATGCCAACTGCGTTGGACTCAGTGAATTACTGGCTCATCCAGCACTTGAAAATGCAGCCTGTGTCGTGATTGGGACAGGGATTGGCGGAGCCATGATTATCAATGGTAGACTTCATCGAGGTCGCCACGGACTGGGTGGGGAATTTGGCTATATGACAACCCTTGCCCCTGCTGAAAAACTCAACAACTGGTCACAACTAGCATCAACTGGAAATATGGTGCGATACGTGATTGAAAAATCTGGTCAGACTGACTGGGACGGTCGCAAGATTTACCAAGAGGCCGAAGCAGGAAATGTTCTTTGCCAAGAAGCTATTGAGCGCATGAACCGCAATCTGGCGCAAGGCTTGCTCAATATTCAGTATCTCATCGACCCAGATGTCATTAGCCTAGGTGGCTCCATCAGCCAAAACCCTGACTTTATCCAAGGGGTCAAAAAAGCTGTCGATGAATTTGTCGAAACCTACGAAGAATACACGGTCGCACCAGTCATCCAAGCCTGCACCTATCATGCAGATGCTAATCTCTACGGTGCCCTTGTCAACTGGCTACAGGAGGAAAACCAATGGTAAGATTTACAGGAATTAGCAGTAAACAACATCAAGCTATAGAGTTGCTTCAAAAGCACATTTCTCTACCAGATGTAGAGGTAGCTGTCGCTCAGTCTGACCAAGCCTCTATCTCTATCAAGGGTGAGGGTGGTCACTATCAATTGACCTACCGCAAACCTCACCAACTTTATCGTGCCTTGTCCCTGTTGGCAACATCCCTAGCAGAAGGTGACAAGGTAGAGATTGAGGAACAAGCAGCTTACGAAGATCTAGCCTACATGGCAGACTGTTCGAGAAATGCGGTGCTGAATGTGGCTGCTGCCAAGCAGATGATTGAGGTCTTGGCTCTCATGGGCTACTCAACCTTTGAGCTTTACATGGAAGACACCTACCAGATTGAAGGGCAGCCTTACTTTGGCTATTTCCGTGGAGCCTACTCAGCTGAGGAATTGCAGGAAATTGAAGCCTATGCCCAGCAGTTTGACATGACCTTTGTGCCCTGCATCCAGACTTTGGCCCACTTGTCAGCCTTTGTCAAATGGGGTGTCAAAGAAGTCCAGGAGCTCCGTGATGTAGAGGATATCCTTCTTATCGGCGAAGAAAAGGTTTATGACCTGATTGATGGTATGTTTGCTACTCTGTCTAAACTACAAACTCGCAAGGTCAATATCGGGATGGACGAAGCCCACTTGGTTGGTTTGGGACGCTACTTGATTCTGAACGGTGTTGTGGATCGTAGTCTCCTCATGTGCCAACACTTGGAGCGCGTGCTGGATATTGCTGACAAATATGGTTTCCACTGCCAGATGTGGAGCGATATGTTCTTTAAACTTATGTCAGCAGATGGCCAGTACGACCGTGATGTGGAAATTCCAGAAGAAACTCGTGTCTACCTAGACCGTCTCAAAGATCGTGTGACCTTGGTTTACTGGGACTATTATCAGGATAGCGAGGAAAAATACAACCGCAATTTCCGCAATCATCATAAGATTAGCCATGATCTTGCCTTTGCAGGGGGAGCTTGGAAGTGGATTGGTTTCACACCCAACAACCATTTCAGCCGCCTCATTGCTCTTGAAGCCAATAAAGCCTGTCGTGCCAATGATATCAAAGAAGTTATCGTAACTGGTTGGGGAGACAATGGTGGCGAGACCGCTCAGTTTTCTATCCTACCAAGTTTGCAAATCTGGGCAGAACTCAGCTACCGCAATGACCTAGACCGTTTGTCTGCACACTTCAAGACTAATACAGGTCTATCAGTTGAGGATTTCATGCAGATTGACCTAGCCAACCTTTTACCAGACCTACCAGGCAATCTCAGTGGCATCAATCCCAACCGCTATGTCTTTTATCAGGATGTTCTCTGTCCGATACTTGACCAGCACATGACACCTGAACAGGACAAACCGCACTTCGCTCAGGCTGCTGAGACGCTTGCTAACATTAAAGAAAAAGCTGGCAACTATGCCTACCTCTTTGAAACTCAGGCCCAGTTGAACCAGATTTTAAGTAGCAAAGTGGATGTGGGACAACGCATTCGTCAAGCCTATCAAGCGGATGATAAGGAAAGTCTGCAAGAAATCGCAAGACAAGAATTACCAAAACTTAGAAGCCAAATCGAACACTTCTATGCCCTCTTTAGCCACCAATGGCTGAAAGAAAACAAGGTCTTTGGCTTGGACACAGTTGATATCCGCATGGGTGGACTCTTGCAACGCATCAAACGAGCAGAAAGTCGTATCGAGGCTTATCTGGCAGGTCAACTTGACCGCATCGACGAGTTAGAAGTGGAAATCCTACCATTTACTGACTTTTACGCAGATAAGGACTTCGCAGCCACAACAGCCAACCAGTGGCATACCATTGCGACAGCTTCGACGATTTATACAACTTAAAAACAAGAACACCTTGCCTTGGGCAGAATGTTTCCCGTGAAACACCCCTTTCTTAAAAAAGTACTCCACATAAAATAATTTGTGGAGTTTTTTCTATAATTAGTAGTTTAACCAAACCTTCAAATAGGAGTATACTAATAATGTAATCGTTATCAAAAGTCTAAAAAGGAATTTTTAGATGGATATCAAAATAAAAAAGGGAGGAAATTATGAATAAGTTTTCAAAAACCTTGAGAGACAACTGGATCTTTCTCTTGATGGTTTTGCCAGGGGCACTCTGGTTGATTCTATTCTTCTACATTCCAGTATTTGGGAACGTGGTTGCCTTTAAAGACTACCACATGACCAGTAATGGATTTATAGATAGTATCGTGAATAGTAAATGGGTCGGACTCGATAATTTCAGATTCTTATTTAGTTCAAAAGACGCCTTTATCATCACTCGAAATACTGTCCTCTACAATCTCGGCTTTATCTTTATCGGTTTGATTGTATCTGTAGGGATTGCTATCATCCTCAGTGAACTCCGTTCTAAGAGAATGGTTAAGATCTTCCAAACTTCCATGTTGTTCCCTTACTTTTTGTCTTGGGTTATCATCAGTTTCTTTACAGATGCCTTCCTAAACATTGATAAAGGTGTGTTCAACCATTTCCTAGAGTCTATCGGGATGAAGGAAATCAATTTCTACGCTGACTTGGGTATCTGGCCATATCTCCTACTTTTCCTAGGTATTTGGAAAGGTTTTGGATATAGCAGTGTCATGTACTATGCGACAATCATGGGAATTGATCCAACCTACTACGAAGCAGCAACAGTGGACGGGGCTAGCAAATGGCAACGAATTCGCAATGTAACTATTCCACAGTTGACACCATTGGTAACTGTATTGACCATCCTTGCAGTCGGAAATATCTTCCGTGCAGATTTCGGTCTCTTCTACCAAATCCCCCACAATGCTGGTCAGCTTTATAACGTAACCAACGTTTTGGATGTATATGTTTATAACGGTTTGACTCAGACAGCGGATATCGGGATGGCTTCAGCAGCAGGTCTCTACCAATCAGTTGTCGGCTTGATTCTGGTTATCCTATCAAACTTACTGGCAAGACGAGTTGATCCAAACTCAGCCTTGTTCTAGAAAGGAGGAGAATATGGCAGAAAAGAAAATTAAAAAAGAAAAAATTGATAATGTCGGCATTCACTCCTTCAGTAAGAAAGCAGATATCTTCTTTAGTACCATTTCTGGTTTGGTTGCCCTCTCTTGTATCCTACCCTTTGTATTCGTTATCGTTATTTCGGTGACAGATGAAAAGAGTATCCTCCAAAATGGATATAGCTTCTTCCCATCCCAATTTGGATTAGACGGTTTTGAGTTTTTGGCACAGTTTAAGGATAAAATTTTCCAAGCCCTCTTCATCTCAGTCTTTGTAACAGTGGTGGGGACTATCACAAACGTTTTTATCACAACAACTTATGCCTACGCTATTTCACGGACAACCTTTAAGTATCGCAGATTCTTTACGATTTTTGCCCTTCTTAGTATGTTGTTCAACGCTGGTTTGGTACCGGGCTATATCGTGGTAACTCGTTTACTTCAACTTGGTGATACAGTTTGGGCCTTGATTGTTCCAATGCTTCTCTCACCATTTAACATCATCTTGATGCGTTCCTTCTTCAAGAAGACCATTCCAGAAGCTATTCTAGAATCCGCTCGTATCGATGGTGCTAGTGAGGCCCGGATCTTCTTCCAAATCTGTTTGCCATTGTCATTACCAGGTATCGCAACCATCACGCTTTTGACAGCTCTTGGTTTCTGGAATGACTGGTTCAACGCCCTTCTTTACATCAAGAGTGACAACTTGTATCCATTGCAATATTTGCTCATGCAAATCCAGCAAAATATGGACTACATCGCCAAAGCAGTCGGCCTATCTGGTCAACTGGGAGTTGCTCTTCCAAAAGAAACAGGTCGTATGGCCATGGTTGTGGTCGCAACCCTTCCAATCGCGATTTTGTATCCATTCTTCCAACGCTACTTTGTAAAAGGTTTGACTATCGGTGGTGTGAAAGAATAGTACTTGTCGAGAAAAATCATTTCTCATTTCCAAACTTCCCTTGCGTGAAGTTAAGATCATTATATTGTTTATAAGTTTAAAAATAAAAAAAGGAGTTTTTGTCATGAAAAACTGGAAAAAATATGCTTTTGCATCTGCTAGCGTAGTCGCTTTGGCTGCTGGTCTCGCTGCTTGTGGAAACCTTTCAGGTAACAGTAAAAAAGCTGCTGACTCAGCTTCAGGTGAAAAAACTGTTATCAAAATGTACCAAATCGGTGACAAACCAGATAACTTAGATGAATTGCTAGAAAATGCTAACAAAATCATCGGTGAAAAAGTTGGTGCTAAATTGGATATCCAATATCTTGGATGGGGTGACTATGATAAGAAAATGTCAGTTATCACATCATCTGGTGAAAACTACGATATCGCCTTTGCATCTAACTATGTTGTAAATGCTCAAAAAGGTGCCTATGCTGACTTGACTGACTTGTATAAGAAAGAAGGGGCAGAGCTTTATAAAGCACTTGACCCAGCTTACATCAAAGGTAACAGCATTAACGGTAAAATTTACGCAGTTCCAGTTGCAGCCAACGTTGCATCATCTCAAAACTTCGCCTTCAACGGAACTCTTCTTGCTAAATACGGTATCGATATTTCAGGTGTCACTTCATATGAAACACTTGAACCAGTCTTGAAACAAATCAAAGAAAAAGCTCCAGATGTAGTGCCATTTGCGGTTACTAAGAACTTCATCCCATCTGATAACTTTGACTACCCAGTTCCAAATGGACTTCCATTCGTTATCGACCTTGAAGGAGACACTACTAAGATCGTAAACCGTTACGAAGTACCTCGCTTTAAAGAACACTTGAAGACTCTTCACAAATTCTATGAAGCTGGATACATTCCAAAAGACGTAGCAACAAGCGATACTTCATTTGACCTTCAACAAGATACTTGGTTCGTTCGTGAAGAAACAGTAGGACCAGCTGACTATGGTAACAGCTTGCTTTCACGTGTTGCGAACAAAGATATCCAAATCAAACCAATCACTAACTTCATCAAGAAAAACCAAACAACACAAGTTGCTAACTTTGTCATCTCAAACAACTCTAAGAACAAAGAAAAATCAATGGAAGTGTTGAATCTCTTGAACATTAACGCAGAACTCTTGAACGGTCTTGTTTACGGTCCAGAAGGCAAGAACTGGGAGAAAATTGAAGGAAAAGAAAACCGTGTTAAAGTACTTGATGGCTACAAAGGAAACACTCACATGGGTGGATGGAACACTGGTAACAACTGGATCCTTTACATCAACGAAAACGTTACAGATCAACAAATTGCAGATTCTAAGAAACAATTGGCAGAAGCTAAAGAATCTCCAGCGCTTGGATTCATCTTTAACACTGACAATGTGAAATCTGAAATCTCAGCAATCTCTAACACAATGCAACAATTCGATACAGCTATCAACACTGGTACTGTAGACCCAGACAAAGCTATTCCAGAATTGATGGAAAAATTGAAATCTGAAGGTGCCTACGAAAAAGTATTGAACGAAATGCAAAAACAATATGATGAATTCTTGAAAAACAAAAAATCATAAAATCAATTGATTTCGTGTATTCATTCCTAATTCCTAAAAATGTGATCACTGTTTTCCTCAGGTTTGTCTGGGGAAGGCAGTGATTTTTTGAAATGAGAGCATAGGATATCCATGTTTTCTTATCACTATTTAACTACTCAGGAAATCTCAAGCACCATTTAGGATTTGGAGTAAGGATTTAGGAAAATATAGCTTATATTAGAGGTGTCTCGAGTTTACAAAGGAGAGTTCATATGAAGAAATATCAACTTCTATTCAAAATAAGCGCAGTCTTGTCTTACTTATTTTTCGTATTTGGTCTTTCTCAACTGACGCTTATTGTCCAAAATTATTGGCAATTTTCTTCCCAGATTGGCAATTTCTTCTGGATTCGAAATCTCTTGAGTTTGCTATTTAGTGGAGTCATGATTTGGATTCTGTTTAAGACAGGGCACGGCTATCTTTTTCGCATTCCGAGAAAAAAATGGCTTTGGTATTCGATTTTGACAGTACTAGTGGTAGTGCTCCAGATCTCTTTTAACGTTCAGACAGCTAAACATGTTCAGTCAACTGCTGAAGGTTGGGCTGTATTGATAGGTTATAGTGGGACCAACTTTGCTGAGCTAGGTATCTATATAACTTTGTTCTTTCTGACTCCACTTATGGAAGAGCTAATCTATAGAGGATTACTGCAACACGCCTTTTTTAAGCATTCGAGATTTGGCCTTGATTTGCTTCTTCCGTCAATTTTATTTGCTCTTCCTTATTTTTCAAGCCTGCCTAGTTTGTTAGATATCTTCGTCTTTACAACATCTGGCATCATCTTTGCTAGTTTGACCCGCTATACCAAGAGCATTTATCCCTCCTATGCGGTGCATGTGATTAATAATATTTTCGCGGCCTTACCATTTCTGCTGACTTTTTTACATAGGGTGTTTGGGTGAAATATTGGTACGAGAGTTAGGAATGATAGCTTTTCAATTTAAGGAGGAAAATAAGAATGACATCATTAAAATGGTTTGCAGGAGGAAGCGAGAGACGTTGTGAAGCCATGACTATCATAGATCAGCTACTAGAAGACATAAAGGATACGCCTCAGCTGACTCCCTTGAAAAACCTGTTAGTGAGTTATAAAAGACGATTAGAGGACGATGGGACCTCTACTCCATTTATTTTGAGTCAAATGAATGTTGACCTTGCGCGCGTATTGATTGATAACAAGCTAAGTTTGTCAGAAAGTCAATCCGAGCAGATCAAAAAATTGAGAGAATTATCTGCTATTCGCTATGGTTACTGATGAAGCGCAGGGATAAGCACCTTTCTACAATTTCCAGTCAAATAAATTGCATTCGCTTTCTCAAGCAGGTATACTAGTATAGTTAGATGAAAAATTCTGAAAATTTAAGAATAGAAAAGAGAACAAATCTTATGGCAAAAGATATTCGTGTCTTACTTTACTACCTTTACACTCCAATTGAAAATGCAGAGCAATTTGCTGCAGCTCACTTGGCTTTCTGTAAATCAATCGGCCTTAAAGGTCGTATCCTAATCGCTGACGAAGGAATTAACGGAACAGTTTCAGGTGACTACGAAACAACTCAAAAATACATGGACTACGTTCACAGCCTCCCAGGCATGGAAGACCTCTGGTTCAAGATTGACGAAGAAAATGAACAAGCCTTCAAGAAGATGTTTGTTCGCTACAAGAAAGAAATTGTCCACCTTGGTTTGGAAGACAACGACTTTGACAACGACATTAACCCACTTGAAACAACAGGTGCTTACTTGTCTCCAAAAGAGTTCAAAGAAGCCCTTCTTGACGAAGATACCGTTGTCCTTGACACGCGTAACGATTATGAGTACGATCTAGGACACTTCCGTGGAGCTATTCGCCCAGACATCCGCAACTTCCGTGAGTTGCCACAATGGGTCCGTGACAACAAGGAAAAATTCATGGACAAGCGTGTTGTGGTTTACTGTACAGGTGGCGTTCGCTGTGAGAAATTCTCAGGCTGGATGGTTCGTGAAGGCTACAAAGATGTTGGCCAATTGCACGGAGGAATCGCAACTTACGGTAAAGACCCAGAAGTTCAAGGTGAACTTTGGGATGGGAAAATGTACGTCTTTGACGAGCGTATTGCCGTAGATGTTAACCATGTCAACCCAACTATCGTAGGAAAAGACTGGTTTGATGGAACACCATGTGAACGTTATGTCAACTGTGGAAATCCATTCTGTAACCGTCGTATCTTGACATCAGAAGAAAATGAAGACAAGTACCTTCGTGGATGCTCACACGAGTGCCGTGTTCACCCACGTAACCGCTATGTTTCAGAAAATGAATTGACACAAGCTGAAGTTGTCGAGCGCCTAGCCGCTATCGGTGAAAGCTTGGATCAAGTAGCTACTGTATAAGATTAAACAGTCCTTAGGGGCTGTTTTTCTATGCTTTTTACTCAAAAATCTAAAGTTTGTTTCTGTATCTTTCAGAAAAATAGGGTATACTATATGTAAACGATTTCAAAGGAGTTCAGTTATGACGAAAACATTTTTTATTCCAAATAAACAGAGCATTTTAGGAGAACAGGAAATTTTGACTGCCAAGTCTATCTTGACCTTGGTAGATGGCTTGGAGTCACATAGCTATGATGCAGTCTATCTCCGTCAGCCTCTTAATCGTCTCGAATATATCGAGTGTGCGATAGTGGGGCAATCACAATTTCTTTTTAAGGTCAGTTATGCTGATGGTCAAAAGGCTTACCGTGTCGATCTTCCTGACCTACTAACGCAGACAGACTGGCAGATTATCAAGTCATTTTTAGATGCTCTGCTTGCTTATGCAGGAACTGAGATTGAAGGACTAGATGGTTTTGATTTTGAAGCGTATTTCCAGGCAAGTATTCAAGCCTATCTAGCAGACACTGTAGCTCATTTTACGATTTGCCAAGGAATTTTTAATCCTGTTTTCTTTAGTCATGAGGACTTGAAAAGCTTTTTAGAGGCAGATGGTTTGGCACAGTTTGAAGCGCGTGTACGTGCAGTTCAAGAGACAGATGCTTACTTTGCAAGAGTTTCCTTCTATCAGGATGGAGAAGGTCAAGTGCATGGTGTTTACCATCTGGCTCAAGGAGTCAAGACAGTATTACCGAGAGAACCATTTGTTCCTGCAGCCTATATTGAGCAATTGGTGGATAAGGAAGTGCAGTGGGAGATTGACTTGGTTCAAATCACAGGAGACGGCTCTAAACCTGAAGACTATGAAGCTATTGGTCGCTTGGACTATGCAAAATTCCTAGAGTCACTACCATCAGCATTTTACCACCAACTAGATGCCAATCAATTAGAAGTGCAACCCATCTTAGACAAAGATTTTAAAGCATTAGCACAAGAAGAGTAAATCAGAAGCAGGTCAATCGACTTGCTTTTTGATATATAAAAAATCCTGCCATGAAAGACAGGATTGAAGTTTAAAGAAAGGCCAAGATACGGAGATAATCTCCAATCAGTGCGACTTCGGCTACAAAGAAGAGGAGGATAATGACTCCGTTCACAAGGACAGACAAGAATAACTGATAGAAGGAGTCGGTTTCACTTGATTGACTAGGTCTCGTAATGATATGGAGGCTAGCAAGCAGAATGATTCCAATGCTAATCACACACAAGAGGGCTGTAAATCGTAGGCTGTCAAAGAAGGCAAAGAAACTAGCAATAGCAGTGAGGAAGATTGGAATTGCCAAGAGTTGACTATACTGTTGGAGAACCTTTTCTAGTGTCCAGTCTTTTTCCTGGTGGATAAATCGTCTCACGACGAAACTACCCAAGAGGAATGAAAAGAAGAAGAGTGTTGTTGCTACTAGGATAGAGATAATCGAAAAGAGATTTAATGATGCAAATTGTTCAGGGAAGTGATTATGCATAGTTGCTATATGTCCATAGTAAGCATGTTTGATGTGGTAGATACTAAAGAAAAAGGAAGACGCAGAAAATAGAATGAGCAAGAGAAAGGCTGTGTAACTGTGTGTGCTACTTGTTTCAAGATTGCTCGTAGGAGATTTGATTGCTTCCACTAGCCAAGACCAAAAATCAAGTACTTGCTCTTTCCATTTATCCGTAGATTTTGGTGCTTGGTCGGGGATATAGGGACTTTCTAAGGATTGACTGATAAGAAGGGGCTCTTTCGTGGTTGGTTTTTGCTGAGGAAGTGCTTCTTGACTCTCTTCAGCTATAGTGACTTTTTCTGTTTCTTTAGAAAGGTCTGGCTCTTTTTCAGTAGAATTGGATGCTTTCTTTTCTTCTGTTTCTGTTTTCGCTTTACTGTCTTCAGGCGTTTCAATTTTCTCTTCTTGCTGGCTTTCCAGTTCGATTTCAGCTTGAGAGACTTCCTCCTCTACTTGAGTATTTTTTTCAATTGGCGTATCGACATCGGCTATCGTTTCTTCAGCCTGGTCTACAACATCTTTGGGTTGTTCATCAGGCTTGTTCTTGCTTGTTGTTTTTACAAAATCATTACTTTCAAACCATTCTTGTTTCATGAGGAACCTCCTTTTTAGTTAGATAAATATGCTTCCATAGTAGCAAATGTAAGCGCTTTTGTCAACGTCTGTTTGGTATGGATATTAGCTCAATATCATTATCAGCTCTAGCAATGAGTTGATCCTTGGCTTCGGTTTTTTCAGTTTTGTAAGGGTTGCTTAATTCCGTACCTCTTGATTTAGGCTCTTCTCTTGTGAATTGGAAGATAGAACCATAGTTACTTGAGATGTCCCAGTTAATTCGTTGGCTTTCTTTCTGGTCTAGGATGATTCTGAGATACTTTTTGGCAGTCAGTTCAACCTTACCATGGACTTGGATATTTTCAGCGTGGAAGTGCTTCTCTGTTGACTCTAGTTGACTATCTGTAAGGTCTGTATCAAAGATATTAACGATATTAGGGGTTGTGAGTTTACTGTTTTTGATACGACTTCCTTCAATTCGGAGGATATAGCTGTTTGTATTGAGGGTCGCATTTTCAAGGCTAGCATTTATGATGGTGGTTTGTCTGCGATTGGCTGAGATGTTGATTCCTTTTAGGCTTCTTCCTTTTGGCAATTGGAGAATAACTTCATCAAAACGACTAGAGTAGCTGCTTGCGATATGGAGAATCCCGCCGATTCCAGAAGAGAGAAATGGAGTTTCAGACAGTTTCTTATCAGTGAGGCTCAGCGTTTTATCGTTCTGATTCGTGATAAGATCATGGTGAGCAGAAAGAGATGGATGGTAAGAAATGTGGATTTGATCATCCAAAGAGTCTGTGATGGTGAGCGCGTGTTGGTGGAGAGTGATCTCTAGGTTTTCGACTTCCTTACCAAAGGTCAGCTCTTCCATCCGACTATCATAGACAGGTTCCTTGGACATGGCAAGTAGGCTCTTGATCCCGTCAGATTGGATGCCTACAAAGAGCAGGATAAAGCCGATAACAGTAGTCACCACACCAAAAATGAGAAATCCTCTTGTCCATTTACGCATGCTGGTCACCTCTCTTTCCTTTTTTAAGAACAAATTGCACCAGGCGAACAATGAGTAGGCCGAAGAAACGGGCTACATAGGAAATACCTAGTAAGACTAGTGAAGAAGCACCGATAGCCAGTAAACCAGAACCAAAAATCAAGATAAAGGCTGATTTAGCTTGGGCTAAGACAGTGAAACTTTCAACTAAAAATAGGAATCCGCCGATGATACCAAGTATGGAAACCGCAAAGAAAGCCAAGATGACAGTCAAGGCTGCCACAAGGATTGCGAACAGGGACACGAGGATGGCGATTCCCAGAGGAATACCGATGGGGGCTGCAAGGAGAGCTAACAAGGCGATATGCAAAATTTGTCGGTTATTCTTTTGAGCGGGTGCTTCATTGATTTTTTTATCGAGAAGATTGGAGAGAACTTCGTGGGCCGCTTCTTTGGGAGTTCCCAAGCTAGCGATGAGTTCTTCTTCTCCCTCGACTCCAGCATCGTCAAAGAGTTCCCTGAAATAGTCCATGGCTTCAATTTGGTCAGCCTGAGGCAGTTTTTTGAGATAGAGTTCTAGCTGAGTCAGGTATTCAGTTCTTGTCATGGCGGATACTCCCTTCTATGATGCCATTAATGGTGTCTGTATAGAGTGCCCATTCATCTTTCAGGGTCACGAGCTGTTCTATACCACCATTTGTCAAGGAGTAGTATTTGCGCATGCGACCTTGGAACTCTCTAGAATAGGTTGTCAGAAAGCTATTGCCTTCCAATTTTTTGAGAATGGGATAGAGCGTAGATTCTTTGATGTTAGCGATAAGCTTAATGGTCTGGCTAATCTCATAACCATAAGAATCATCCTGCTCCAGTACGGCCAAGATGAGAAATTCAATCAAGGCAGAGGATGTTGGAAAGTACATGGGGAACCTCCTTTTCTAATGTGTAAGATTTTTATATATAATTTTTCTACACATACATTGTACATCTAAAAGAAAGCCCTGTCAAGAAATATGTGTAAAAATTTTATATATAAAAAACTTCTAGGAAAAACTAGAAGTTTAGAGGATTTTATCAGCTCTGTCCACTGTAAAGAGGGCCACAGTCATGATGATATCGACGAGTAAGAGAGCAGCTACAGCTGGCACCCAAGAGTGGAAAAGGTCAAAACTGTAACCAAAGAGGGTTGGCCCGAAGGCTGCTAAGATATAGCCTCCTGTTTGAGATAGGCCGGACAATTGAGCTGTCTTTTCAGGGGCGCTTGTCTTGAGTGAAAAGTTGACCATGAGATAAGGGAAGAGGGCGCTGGTTGCGGTTCCGATGAGGAGATGGATGGCAAGCCAGTAAAAGAAATTACTAACAGGGAAAAAGAGCATGGAAATACCGATCACACCAGCTAGTGAAACCAGAGTGAGCATGAGCTGACGGTTGCGAGTAGACAAGCTGGTTGTCAGGCTTGGGATGGTCATTGAAAAAGGAATGCTAATCAGAGAGAAGATAGAGGTCAGCAAGCCTGCTTCGTGACTGGATAGGCCTGCATGGATAGCCATGGTAGGTAGCCAGGTCATAGCGGTGTAAAAGAGCAAGGATTGAAAACCTGCAAAGACAATCACTGCCCAGACCTGTTTATTATGCATGACCTTTGTTTTGCTTTTTTGTTTGGTTTGCGGAGCCAGTCTGTGATTATAGCGGTGATTAGGCAGCCAGACCAAAAAAGTTGCTAGACAGAGCAGGGTGAGGAGGATGATAAGGCCTTTCCAAGAACTGGCTTGTGTAATAGGCACAGCCAGATAGGAAGCCAGAGCCGTTGCAATCCCCATAGAAGTCACATATAAGGTTGTCAGAAAACCAATCTTCTTTGGTTGATTAGCTTGGATTAGACTAGGAAGCAGCACATTGATGACTGCGATACTTGCCCCAACCATCAAGGTTCCTAGATAGAGCAGAGGCAGATTGATTAGTCGAATCAGAGAACCGATAGTCAAGAAGAAGAGGCTATAGGTGAAGAGATGCTCCAAGCCAATTTTCTGAGCTAGTCGGGTAGAAAAGAGCGAGAAGAGGGTAAACATGAGGAGAGGAAGGCTGGTCAAGACACCAAGTGAACTAACTTCGACTCCCAGTCCTTGCGAAATATCTCCCAAAATAATGGGTAAAACAGTAAAAGGAGTCCGCAAGGAAACACCAATCAGGATAATACCTGGAACAAAAAAGAGTGATTGCTTTTTCATATAATACCTCTTCTATCTGATTTTAATAACAGCTTATTTTAAGGCTTTTTCCCTATAATGTCAAGTAAGGTTTTGGGCTTTCAAGATAAAAATGGGAAAGTCTTGAAAATTATGATAAAATAGTGGAAGGAAATCTATACATTGGAGAAAAACTGTGTCTGAAAAGCAAAAAATCAGCGTATTGATGTCGGTCTATATTAAGGAAAATCCGACATTTTTAAAGGATGCTATTGAGAGTGTTCAAAATCAGACCCTGAAACCGAGCGAATTGGTTCTGGTTGAGGATGGGCCTTTGACTCCTGAGCTCTATCAGGTATTAGACCAGCTTGAAACTGAGTCTGATATTCCAGTGAAACGCTATCCTCTTGAGCAGAATCAAGGTTTGGGTCTGGCTCTTCGACAGGGTGTTTTGCAGTGTCAGTATGATATCATCGCTCGTATGGATACGGATGATATAGCTGTTCCAGACCGTTTTGAGAAACAGGTTCAGCTAATGGAGAAGGACAAGCTCGACCTATTAGGTGGACATATTGCAGAGTTTATTGACAATCCTGATGAGATCGTTTCTTACCGTCGTGTTCCAACCCAGCATGCAGATATTGTAGCTTACCAAAGGATGAGAAGTGCCTTTAACCACATGACTGTCATGTTCAAGAAGGACATGGTTCTCAAGGCAGGCAACTATGAGGATGGCCTTTATATGGAGGATGACCTCCTCTGGCTCAATATGATTGCTGCAGGAGCCAAGACTGGAAATCTCGATCAAATCTTGTGTAAGGTTCGTGTTGGAGCAGGGATGTTTGAGCGTCGTGGGGGACTGCGTTACCTTAAACTCTATCGCCAGGCTCGTCAGCGCATGCTGAAGAGAGGGCAAATTTCTTACATGGAGTATGCCAAGAGTGTTGCCATTCAGATGATTGTTGCCCTTTGTCCCGGATTTGTCCGACAGTTTATTTTTATGAAACTGTTACGAAAAAGCAAGTAAAAGATTGTAGCAAATCATAAACTAGAGAAAAAGTGTTATAATAATAATATAAATATTTGGCTCTTTTAAGGAGGAGTAAATTTCTATGAATAAAAAACTCACAGATTATGTGATTGATCTGGTGGAAATTTTAAATAAACAACAAAAACAGGTTTTCTGGGGAATATTTGATATTTTGAGTATGGTGGTTTCCATCATTGTATCTTATATTTTATTCTACGGATTGATTAATCCAGCACCTGTTGACTACATTATCTATACGAGTTTGGCCTTCCTGTTCTATCAATTAATGATTGGATTTTGGGGATTGAACGCTAGTATCAGTCGTTACAGCAAGATTACGGATTTCATGAAAATCTTTTTTGGTGTGACTGCTAGCAGTATCTTGTCATATAGTATCTGCTATGCCTTCTTGCCCCTCTTCTCCATCCGTTTTATCGTACTCTTTATCTTGTTGAGTACTTTCTTGATTTTATTGCCACGGATTACTTGGCAGTTAATCTACTCTAAACGCAAAAAGGGAAGTGGTGATGGAGAACACCGTCGGACCTTCTTGATTGGTGCCGGTGATGGTGGAGCTCTCTTTATGGATAGTTACCAACATCCAACTAGTGAATTAGAACTTGTTGGTATTTTGGATAAGGATGCGAAGAAAAAGGGACAAAAACTTGGTGGGATTCCTGTTTTGGGTTCATATGATGAATTGCCTGAATTAGCCAAACGCCATCAAATTGAGCGTGTTATCGTTGCGATTCCGTCGCTTGACCCGTCAGAATATGAACGTATCTTGCAGATGTGTAATAAGCTGGGTGTCAAATGTTACAAGATGCCTAAGGTTGAAACCGTTGTTCAGGGACTTCACCAAGCAGGTACTGGCTTCCAAAAAATTGATATTACGGACCTTTTGGGACGTCAGGAAATTCGTCTTGATGAATCGCGTCTGGGCGCAGAACTGACAGGTAAGACAATCTTGGTTACAGGTGCTGGTGGTTCAATCGGTTCTGAAATCTGTCGACAAGTTAGCCGTTTCAATCCTGAACGCATCGTCTTGCTCGGTCATGGGGAAAACTCAATCTACCTTGTTTATCATGAACTGATTCGTAAGTTCCAAGGGATTGATTATGTACCAGTTATTGCCGATATTCAAGACTATGACCGTCTCTTGCAAGTCTTTGAGCAGTACAAGCCAGCTATTGTTTATCATGCGGCTGCCCATAAGCACGTTCCTATGATGGAGCGCAATCCAAAAGAAGCCTTTAAAAACAATATCCGTGGAACTTACAACGTTGCTAAGGCTGTTGATGAAGCCAAAGTACCTAAGATGGTTATGATTTCGACAGATAAGGCGGTTAATCCACCAAATGTTATGGGAGCAACCAAGCGCGTGGCTGAGTTGATTGTCACTGGCTTTAACCAACGTAGCCAATCGACCTACTGTGCAGTTCGTTTTGGAAATGTTCTTGGTAGCCGTGGTAGTGTCATTCCAGTCTTTGAACGTCAGATTGCTGAAGGCGGTCCTGTAACGGTGACAGATTTCCGCATGACCCGTTACTTTATGACTATTCCAGAAGCTAGCCGTTTGGTTATTCACGCTGGTGCTTATGCCAAGGATGGGGAAGTCTTTATCCTTGATATGGGTAAACCAGTCAAGATTTATGACTTGGCCAAGAAAATGGTCCTTCTAAGTGGCCACACCGAAAGCGAAATTCCAATCGTTGAAGTTGGAATCCGCCCAGGCGAAAAACTTTACGAAGAACTCTTGGTATCAACCGAACTTGTTGATAACCAAGTTATGGATAAGATTTTCGTTGGTAAGGTTAATGTCATGCCTCTAGAAGCCATCAATCAAAAGATTGAAGAGTTCCGCACTCTTAGTGGAGATGAGTTGAAGCAAGCCATTATCGCCTTTGCCAATCAAACAACCCACGTTGAATAAAAAAGAAAAACGCATATTATCAGGTCTTGAAAAACCTTGGTAATATGCGTTTTGTTATGTGTAAACTTGCTTCATTTTATTCTGATACTCAATAAAAATCAAAGAGCAAACTAGGAGGCTAGCCGAAGGTTACTCAAAGCACAGCGTTGAGGTTACAGAGAAAACTAACGTGGTTCGAAGAGTATGAAATTGAGTATTTGCCCAGTCTCCGTTATATTATTGAAAATACTCCAAAACTTCTATGGGTTTGTGAGCGATAAAATCAGGATGATAGTTTAGCAAGTCTGCTTGCTCTCCAAATCCCCAAGTGACGGCCAATTTCTGAATGCCTGTTTCTTGAGCTCCCATCATATCAAACTTGGTATCTCCGATGATGATGGCTTGTTCCGGTGCTAGTTGATGTGCCTGCAAGGCTTGGCGAATGACATCTGCCTTATGGGGTGCTTTAGGGCTGGAACCATAAATGCTATCAAAGAAATGATAGATTTCCAAGTTTTTAGTCATGTCTTGAGCGGTTGGAGTATTCTTTGTAGTGGTGATATAAAGAGGGTAATTGCTCGATAACTTCTCAAGCAAGTCTACAATCTGAGGAAAGAGTTGAGCTTCATGGATGCCTTTCTCCTTATAGTAAGAACGGTATATCTGGACAGCCTCAGAAATTTGGTCTTTGGGAAGGCAGGTCGCAAAACTACTTTCGAGGGGCGGTCCCATAAAACCACGAATAGTTTTGGCATCAGGGCTAGGTACCCCCAACTCCTTAAAGGTATGGGTAAAGGCATTGTGAATCCCGATAGAACTGTCAACGAGGGTTCCATCCAGATCGAAAAAGATAGCTGTGATAGAGGTCATGGTTTCTCCTATTTGATAAGCTTATTCTCCGAAAATTTCTTTTTGGAGACGACGACCAGTTGGTGTGGCAGCGAGTCCACCTTCAGCTGTTTCACGAAAGGCAGTTGGCATGCTTGCTCCTACTTGGTACATGGCATCGATAACTTCATCCACAGGAATTTTAGATTCGATACCTGCCAAGGCCATGTCTGCTGCGATGAAGGCAAAGCTAGCTCCCATAGCATTGCGCTTGACGCAGGGAACTTCGACCAAGCCCGCAACAGGGTCACAGATGAGGCCTAGCATATTTTTAATGACAAAGGCAATAGCTTGACTGGCTTGGTAGGGTGTCCCACCTGCAGCCAGAGTCAAGGCTGCAGCACTCATAGCAGAGGCCGAACCAACCTCGGCCTGACAGCCACCTTCAGCACCTGAGATAGAGGCATTGTTTGCGATGACTAGTCCAAAGGCACCGGCAGCAAAGAGGAAATCCAGCTGTTGCTCGTGGCTGAGGTCTAATTTTTCAATAGCAGCAGTGAGAACGGAAGGCAGACAGCCAGCACTTCCTGCGGTCGGAGTGGCACAAACCAAGCCCATTTTAGCATTGTGTTCATTGACTGCAATGGCATTTCGGGCAGCAGAGAGAATCGTGTAATCTGACAGAGTTTTTCCGTTTTTAATGTAGTGATCCAATTTGGCAGCATCTCCACCTGTCAGGCCACTACGAGATTTATTTTCATTGAGGCCAAGTTGGACAGAGGCTTTCATGACTTCTAGATTGCGTTCCATGAGAAGGAAGACTTCTTCACGTTCGCGACCGGTCAATTCAAACTCTGTTGTAATCATGAGTTCTGCGACATTTCCTTGAAAGTCCAGATCTGCTTGCTCGACCAATTCTTTGATAGAATAAAACATGCTTCCTCCTATTTAAAGAAATTGACATTGTGGAGATGAGGGATTTTTCGAATTTCTTCGATGGCCTCATCACAGTTGCGACTGTCAACTTCGATAATCATAATGGCTTTTTCACCAGCTTTTTCACGAGTGACATTCATCTGGGCGATATTGATATCATAGCGAGAAAGTGCCTCCGTTACGAGGGCAATCATACCTGGAATATCTTGATGAACAATGATGATAGTCGGTGTATTCATATTGAGAGAGACGGCAAAGCCATTGAGTTCGGTGACCTGAATATTTCCTCCACCGATAGAAATACCAGTCACACTGATAGTTTTATGGGCATTTTTAACGGTAATTTTAGTGGTGTTTGGATGAGGAGCATTGCTGTCTTTCTGAATGGTCCAGACAATCTTGATGCCACGCTTGTGGGCAATTTCCAGGCTGTTTGGGATTTCAGGATCATCTGTATCCATGCCCAAAATACCTGCAACAAGGGCTAGGTCTGTTCCGTGACCACGATAGGTCTTGGCAAATGAGTTAAATAGTTGGAATTCGACTTCTGTCGGAGTATCATCAAAAATGGAAGAGACAATCTTCCCAATACGAACAGCACCAGCTGTATGGCTACTAGATGGGCCAATCATAACTGGTCCGATGATATCAAAGACAGATTGAAAACGAAGTGATTTCATCAGTTTCCCCTTATAAAAATTCTTATCTCTATTATATCAAAGAATGAAGGTCTTGGCTTTAATTGTGGATGAAAACCTTTTTACACTACAAATAGCATAAAAAAGCATCTTTTGTAACAAAAAATAGCTTGTTTAAGGAAATAAAAAATAATTTTGTAATATTTCTACATAAAAGTGTCAAGAAACGGTAATATTTAAAGGGTATGATAGAACTATAGAAAGAAGGAGAATTTTCAAATATGAAATCAACAACTAAAAAGATTAAAACAACTCTTGCAGGAGTAGCTGCCTTGTTTGCAGTATTTGCTCCATCATTTGTATCTGCTCAAGAATCATCAACTTACACTGTTAAAGAAGGTGATACACTTTCAGAAATCGCTGAAACTCACAACACTACTGTTGAGAGATTGGCAGAAAACAACCACATTGACAACATCCATCTGATTTATGTTGGTCAAGAGTTGGTTATCGATGGCCCTGTAGCACCAGCTACAACACCAGCGCAAACTACTTATGCAGCACCAGCAGCTCAAGATGAAACTGTTTCAGCTCCAGTAGCAGAAACTACAGAAGTAGCAGAAGAAGCAGCTCCAGTGGCAAGCGCACCTGCAGCAGAAGAAACGGTTGCTTCAACAGAAGCTTCAGCACCAGCTACAACTGTAAGCGGATCTGAAGCAGAAGCTAAAGAATGGATCGCTCAAAAAGAATCAGGTGGTAGCTACACAGCTACAAACGGACAATACATCGGACGTTACCAATTGACAGATTCATACTTGAACGGTGACTACTCAGCTGAAAACCAAGAACGTGTAGCAGATGCCTACGTTGCAGGACGTTACGGTTCATGGTCAGCCGCTAAAAACTTCTGGCTTAACAACGGCTGGTATTAAGAAATAACGAACAGAATAATTTGAAAAAGTCGAGGAAATCCCTCGACTTTTTTATATTTCTTTCGGTTGATAATAGATCTCCACTTCTTTTTTGAGAAAGGCTAGAATGGAAGTTTCATCGGTCAGCTCTAGAAGGGAGAACCCTTTTTGGATAAGTTTAGCATCATCCCTACAAATCCCAATACGGACATAGCAGATAGCAAGCATATCGTAGCTTTTCTTGTTCTTGGCATCCTCTAGTAAAGTATAGCAGATTTGTTGACACATGTTTTTGTCTTGATGGTATAAGTAAATGGTGGAAAGGTTGAGTAGGATTGCCATTCGCAAGTCATATAAATGTTGATAGTTTTTATAGACTTCTAAGCGTTGCAAGATTTTTCCAGTGATGAGATGGAGGTGTTCAATTGGAAAGCTGAAAAGAATGGTATTGAGGATTTTTAGGTCACTTTCATACCATGTATCTTGTTTTTCAATTTTTTCCCACAGCTTTTGGATAGTCTGTTTCACTTGGTCTGACAGTTGCTCTGTACCATGTTGGCGGATATGAATGACAATTTCCAGCATATCCCTGATTTCTTCTATAGGCAGGTCGTGATGGGTCTTGAGATAGTTTTGGCATGTTTCAAAAAAATGAACTAGACCACTGCCACCAATGATGGAATTCATATTGAGATAAGTTTGCATGATTTCTGTCCGTTGGCTCGGCTGATAGAGATGGCAGATGTAGTCAAACTCTTCAAAACTCATATTAATCTGTCGGAGAAGAAATTCCATGTTTTCATATTTGGGAGTTACCTTGCCACTTTCAATCTTTGATAGGCTAGTTCTTGAGAGAACATTTCCACAGACCTCTTCTTGGGTCAATCCTTTTGACTCACGTATTTCTTTATAGACCTTTCCAAAATCATAACGCATGATTTTCTCCTTTTAGTGAAAAAAGTTAACAAAGAATAAAATCCTATTAAAAATATTGTATCATAGTAATATAAAAAGTAAAGATGCAGAAGGATCTAATCTTAGATTGGGTAGATAGACAGGGTTCGCAACATATGTTAAAGTTCAAACCAGCGGTTATGGAGTCCTGATGAGTATTAAGAGCTAGAATATAGATTTGTATATTTGGGGGTGAGAATGTTCGCTCATCCCATTTGTTTTATAGGAGAGAAGTATGGATTACAAGGTCAATATTTTTTTAAAAGGGATGAAAAATAAGCAATTCTTTTTAGCAATATTAATTATTTTAACTTCTATGATATTTTCTGTAAGTGCATTTATTGAAGAGGGGATGGAGTATTTTTTTAATCACGATTATATTGTGGCATTTTTACAAGGTTATAATGGTGATAGGTCGTTGTTAATAGTTTTGGCACCTCTTATTGCAACAATTCCTTTTGCGTCACAGCATATCGAAAATAGAAAAAGTGGAACAATGAAATATATTGTATCAAGGATGGGATATAAACAGTATTTTAATTCTATTTTTATAATCAATGGATTCATATCATTTACAACATTTATTTTTGGAATGTTATTATTCTTGATAATGTCAATTTTATTTTTTAATAGAAGTATAAATATGGATGCTTATTATGCAATAACAAAAGTTTCTATTTATGAATCAGCAGTGAGGACATCTCCGTTATTTTATGTAATAATAATCATTTTACATTGTTCCTTTGTTGGCGTTGCATATAGTAGTGTTGGATTGGCGATGTCATATTTTATTAAGAGCAAATTTGTTGCATGGTTATCCCCATTTATTTTAACGACAATAGGATCATTGTTTGCGATGTTTTTAGGTCTTACTAAAATTGAACCAATGTCAATTTTTGATGTTTCAAGAGTAAAAGGAATAAGCGTAATATTTGTTTTTGTATACTTAATCCTTATAGTAGTAATATCATATTGGATATCGTATAAAAAATTTAAAAGGGATATAGAAACTGATGAAGAAATTTAAAGAATTAAAAAATAAAGAAGATTTTTATATAGGTTTTATATATTTATTAGTTGCTTTTGCTATATTAGCAAATTTTAGTCAGCTGATAGTATTGAAATATAAATTTGGGAATTTTCATTTTGGTGAGCTGATTCTTATCATGTTTAATGATTCCTATACTGGATATTTCACATTTCCGTTTTTATTAGCTTTCATAATGATGCTACAAAGCCCAGTTGAACAAAATATATTTTTTGTACTAAGTAGGTATTCAAGTAGAAATGATTTTTATAGAAATAAGCATTTTAAAATTTTGAAAAGTGTGATTTATTATGTGGTTAGTATTTGTATATTTTCCACTATAGTAGGAATAGGAGATTCTAACTTTGGCATTGGCATTTCAACAGCCACAAAAAAATTTTCAGAAACGTATTTATTTGGAAATTTTGAAACGAATATAGTAATTTATGAGATAGGAAAGATAATAATTTTACAAGGATTATTGCTATATTTCTTTTCCCTGCTCCATGCACTTTTAACACAGTTTAGAATATCACAATCGTTAGTATTTGTTATCTATACGGGCATTTTGATTATAATGGCGGGTTCAACATTGGGCTTTTTAGGAGAACATCTGAGAGCATTTTCATTGTTTTCCATTTCTGGTTCAGTGTATGGTTACGGCATAAATTTCATTGGTAGATGTGGGATATTGGTATTTGTTGATGCAATGTTGCTTCTATTAAATTTTAAAATATTTGAAAATAAAGATGTTACATTACCTAAAGGAAGTAAGCAGTATCAAAATGAGTAAGGAGTTGAAACGTATGGATTGTATAAAAGTAGATCATCTTTCAAAAATATTTGGGAAAAAGTGTGTTATAGATGATGTTAGTTATGTTTTTGAATCAGGTAAAATATATGGAATTGTAGGAACCAATGGATGCGGTAAAAGTGTATTATTTAAAATGCTTTCAGGATTAATGAAACCTACTATTGGTAAGATTACAGTTGGGAGTGTAATTGTTGGGGGAAATGGTTCTATGCCACTTGATGTAGGGTTACTTATTGAACATCCGGGATTTTTGCCTAGTCTAACTGCATTAGAGAATTTAGAGCAATTAGCTGCAATCAAAAATAAAATTACTAAGAAAGAGATTGAGGAAGTATTGAATAAGGTAGGTTTATATCAGGATAAAGATGTAAAAGTAAAAAATTATTCATTAGGCATGTTACAAAGATTAGGGATTGCCCAAGCATTGATGGAAAATCCTAAGATTTTACTCCTAGATGAACCATTTAATAGTATGGACTATGAAGGTGTAGAAGAACTTAGAAAAATAATTAAGAGTTATGCTCGAAAGAATCATATTACTATGTTGGTCACATCTCACAATAAAGAGGATATTGAAGTATTATCTGATATTGTTCTTGAATTGAAAAACGGTAAATTAGTTAAGACATCTAACTTTTAGTAATGGTAGCTGGCTAACTTTATTATAGGTCTTTCAATATACTTTCCAAAATCATAACGCATGATTGACTCCTTTTCGTGAAAAAAGTTAACAAATAATAAAATCCTATTAAAAATATTGTATCATAGTAATATGAAAAGTAGAAAATAAAACTAAAATTAAAATAAGCTTGTGGAAAAGCTTGGTGTAATTTTAAAATGGGCTTAACAGTACTATGATGTAGCTAGAAAAGGGGTGGAAAAATGTTTAAAAATAAGGAACTTTCTCGAGTAGTCATGATATTTGTGATAGGAATTATCCTAGTTTTAATGACACCCATCTTATTTAAAGTTGTTATGGAACTATTTTCAAAATAGATAGGCCTCTGCTTTAGGTAGAGTAGTGAATCAGGAGGTTAAGTGATGAACTACAATTTAAAATATCTCTTATCAGGAATATTTATCATAGTCTTTATAGGCTTCCTAGTCTGGGTGCGTTATGTTAATCAGAGGAAGGAAGAAGAGCATTCGGATGTGTCTTTTGAAGCGAGGTTAGATAGTGAGGTCAAGGCCTTATATAAACAACTAGGATTGGGTGAGGAGCCTCATTATTTCTTAGCTTATCGCTACCTACATCCTTGGTTTAACTTGGCGATTTTACCACCAACAGTTGAAATTTTCTTAACTAAAATAGCGCTGGTGATGGTAACTCCAGATGAACTGCTGATAAGAAATCTTGGAAATGGGATGACTTTCACAAGTGAGCACCGTCACGATTTGCGGCAAGGACTTATCCGCATTCCAAAATCAGAGATGAAAGAATTTGAGATTCGCAACTGGAAAAGAGCCTTTGTATTTGGAGACTTTTTGACGATTAAAACAAGCCAACATAGCTATTATTTACAGGTTAGAGATGATGGACTTCAAAAAGGAAGCCTTTCTACCAAACACTTCTCAGACTTAAAGAGACAAGATTTTTTAGGATTATTGACAGATAAAAGGACATTCTAATAGACAATGACTCAAAAAACGAATCTCTGAACGTTCAAACATTCAAAAACCACACAGTGTTCCTTTCAACTTGATTGTGTTCAAGATTGGAATGACAGTGTGGTTTTATTTAGAAGTTAGATTTTGTTAGCCTTTTATATACTTTGTTCGATAAAAGACAATTAAA
The DNA here is from genome assembly GCF_901542415.1 of Streptococcus mitis. Lineage (NCBI taxonomy): Bacteria > Bacillati > Bacillota > Bacilli > Lactobacillales > Streptococcaceae > Streptococcus > Streptococcus mitis. Next base: position 1,641,359 of record NZ_CABEHV010000004.1, read on the forward strand.
TTAGTGATAGCCGATTGCTTACTGCTGACCGAATGATGTAACTCCGCCACCTAAACTAGCGAGATCATCACTGTTTATTGTGGGAACTTCAGCATTGTTACTATTGGTATTAGTTTCTGCTTGAGCTTCTGAAGTATTAGCTGCTTGATTTTGTGTACTTGCCACATCATTTCCGCTGCTGCCAGCACTATCAGATGAAGGTTGTTCGCTTGTAGGCGCCTGTGAACTGTATCTGCTCCCATTTGACTCAGTATAGGTTGGAGTGTAGCTCCCTCCTTCTGAAGAATAGGTTTCTCTTTCCCTCTCGCTACTAGTCGTTCCTGTTTCTTTTTTGTCAGTCTTTTGTCCTTCTTTTTTGGTCAAGACTTCAACTTGCTTTTGGAATTTAGAAATTAGTTCTTGGATGGGTTTTATTTTTTCATCAATAGTGGCTTGTTCGCTTGTGGAGTTGACACTTTTAATGATTTCTAGTATTTTTTGTAAGGAAGTGATGGCTGTTTCAAGTTTTTGTTTATCTTCAAACTGACTATCGGATTCCTTTATATCCATTTTTAAAGCTTTTTCGCTATAATGATTGGTGATTTTATCGGACGTAGTAGTAAGAAAGTCTGCTAATGTTTGCTTGCCTTCGTCAGTGTTTGGCTTCAATTCTTGAATTTTTTTCCAATCCTCTATAATTGTTTCAGAATCGATATTAAAATCTTTGATGGCTTTTTTTACTTGTTCGACATCTTTTTCATTTTTTTGCCGTTTGAAGAAAGCAATATTGCCTCTTTCTGTTAAGATGTTTTCTTGATGAATGACTAAACCTATTAAAAGTCCAAGACTTGCGACAATGATAATAGTAAAAATGGTGTTTTTTGATTTTAGAATATCTTTGTAGTTTTTCACAATCGTTCTACGTACATGGATGGTAGTATCTTTAAGGGATCATGTACGTATTCCTCCTCATTACAGTATATCATTTTTAGTTTATTTTATAAATAATATAATAAGCAGTAGAGGGATTAAGCTATAAATTACCTTCTTTTTAAACAATTATATATGTATTTACAGAGAGGCTTGTAGATTATCATCCTCTTTCTTGTCTTCTCTAACCAAGCATGTTATAATGAATACTGCTCAAGCGACCTTCAATCGTTAAGCACACACGACCTTCAATCGTGAACTAGTCATTTCGTTTATCTTTTATTACGTCGTTAACTCGTCTTGCCTAACTCAAGTTATGCCTGCGACTCGTTGCCTAGTCCTAAAAGCAAACGAAAAGACTATACTCGAAGAAATTCTATTGAAAGTCATAGTAAATAGAATTTTGAGGGGTATAAATAAACGAATAGATGGGAGACTTACCATGAGTGATAACTCTAAAACACGTGTTGTTGTGGGGATGAGTGGTGGTGTTGATTCGTCGGTGACGGCTCTCTTGCTCAAGGAGCAGGGCTACGATGTGATCGGTATCTTCATGAAGAACTGGGATGACACAGATGAAAACGGCGTCTGTACGGCGACCGAAGATTACAAGGATGTGGCTGCGGTGGCAGATCAGATCGGCATTCCTTACTACTCTGTCAATTTTGAAAAAGAGTATTGGGACCGCGTTTTTGAGTATTTCCTAGCGGAATACCGTGCAGGGCGCACGCCAAATCCAGATGTTATGTGCAACAAGGAAATCAAGTTCAAGGCCTTTTTGGACTATGCCATGACCTTGGGGGCAGACTATGTAGCGACTGGGCACTATGCCCGAGTGGCGCGTGATGAGGACGGGACAGTTCACATGCTTCGCGGCGTGGACAATGGCAAGGACCAGACCTATTTCCTCAGTCAACTTTCGCAAGAACAACTGCAAAAAACCATGTTCCCCTTGGGACATTTGGAAAAGCCTGAAGTTCGCAGACTCGCAGAAGAAGCAGGCCTTGCGACTGCTAAGAAGAAAGACTCGACAGGGATTTGCTTTATCGGAGAAAAGAACTTTAAAAACTTCCTCAGCAACTACCTGCCAGCTCAGCCTGGGCGCATGATGACTGTGGATGGTCGCGATATGGGCGAGCATGCCGGCCTTATGTACTATACGATTGGTCAGCGTGGCGGACTCGGTATCGGTGGGCAACACGGCGGAGACAATGCTCCTTGGTTCGTTGTTGGAAAAGACCTAAGCAAGAACATCCTCTATGTCGGCCAAGGTTTCTATCATGATTCGCTCATGTCAACCAGTCTAGAAGCCAGTCAAGTTCATTTTACTCGTGAGATGCCAGAGGAATTTACGCTAGAATGTACGGCTAAATTCCGCTACCGTCAGCCTGATTCTAAGGTGACAGTACATGTCAAAGGAGATAAGGCAGAGGTCATCTTTGCGGAACCGCAACGCGCCATCACACCAGGACAGGCAGTTGTCTTTTACGATGGCGATGAGTGTCTCGGTGGCGGTTTGATTGACAATGCCTACCGCGATGGACAAGTTTGTCAGTACATTTAAGATTTTCTAAGAGGAAAGAGAATGTTTCAGTTTTTTAAGAAAAAAACGGCTAAAAAAGAGCAAACAATGAATCTCTCTGACTATAAGAAAGAGTATTTGAGAGAGAAAATGACAGAGTCAATTGAAGCCTTGTTCAAGGAATTGAAACAAGCTAAAGTCTGGGTCCCCTTCAATCCGAATCTTCTGGATGAGAGTGATGAACAAGAAGGGGTACGACTAAAACCGGATATTCTGCGAAAGGGAGACGACTACTTCTATCCTTGTTTCTTAACTGAACAAGATATTCCTAGGGACTATTATGACCGTTTTTCCTGGTTGCAATTACCTCTTACGGACTGTTTATCTGTTGCGGAAGAGATAGGGGAGTTTCCGGTGAGAGGGATTGTTCTGGATGCCTTCTCTGACCCAGTCGAGATTGACAAAGGAGCTTTTGAAGCGATTCACCAATTATAGTACATTTAGATTGACAAATTTTCTCAATTTGCTACAATAATAAAAGCAATAGAAATGATGGTCAAAGCTCATGGATGTTGCAGGCTTTTTTGTCCTGCACTTCTTTGGAGTTTTGACTGTTTTTGTGTCGTTTAAGGGAAAGGACAAAAATGACTCAACAAGACTTTCGGACAACAGTGGGAGACACGGTCTTTGGTGTTCGGGCGGCAGCCTTGATTCTCCAAAATGGCAAGCTCCTAGTTACTAAAGACAAGGGCAAGTATTACACTATCGGCGGTGCGATTCAAGTCAATGAAAGCACGGAAGACGCGGTAGTCCGTGAAGTGAAGGAAGAACTAGGTGTCCGAGCTCAAGCTGGGCAGCTAGCTTTCGTGGTTGAAAATCGTTTTGAACAAGACGGTGTTTCCTATCACAACATTGAGTTTCATTACCTGGTGGATTTGCTTGAAGAAGCTCCATTGACCATGCAGGAAGACGAAAAAATGCAGCCTTGTGAGTGGATTGACTTGGATAAACTTGAGGAGTTCCAGCTAGTTCCAGCCTTTTTGAAAACAGCTCTACCAGATTGGGACGGCCAACTAAGACACATTCATCTTGAGGAATAGGAGAGAAAATGACTTATAATTTTACGGAAGAATACGATATTATTGTAATCGGTGCGGGGCACGCGGGGGTAGAAGCATCTCTAGCAGCCAGCCGTATGGGCTGTAAGGTTTTGCTTGCGACTATCAACATCGAAATGCTGGCTTTCATGCCTTGTAACCCTTCGATCGGTGGTTCTGCCAAGGGGATTGTCGTGCGTGAAGTGGATGCACTTGGTGGCGAGATGGCTAAAACCATTGACAAGACTTACATCCAGATGAAGATGCTCAACACTGGGAAGGGTCCAGCTGTCCGTGCCCTTCGTGCGCAGGCTGACAAGGAACTCTACTCTAAGGAGATGCGCAAGACAGTTGAAAATCAAGAAAATCTGACCCTTCGTCAAACCATGATTGATGAGATTTTGGTGGAAGATGGTGAGGTGGTCGGTGTTCGTACAGCGACCCATCAAGAGTATGCTGCTAAGGCTGTTATCGTGACGACAGGGACTGCACTCCGTGGGGAAATCATCATCGGAGATCTCAAGTACTCATCAGGTCCTAACCACAGTCTAGCTTCGATTAACCTAGCTGATAACCTCAAGGAATTGGGACTCGAAATCGGTCGTTTCAAGACAGGAACGCCTCCACGTGTCAAGGCTTCTTCTATCAACTACGATGTGACAGAGATTCAGCCAGGAGATGAAGCGCCAAATCACTTCTCTTATACTTCACGTGATGAGGACTATGTCAAGGATCAAGTGCCATGCTGGTTGACCTACACCAATGGTACCAGTCATGAGATTATCCAAAACAACCTCCACCGTGCGCCTATGTTTACAGGTGTGGTCAAGGGAGTGGGACCTCGTTACTGTCCGTCAATTGAAGACAAGATTGTGCGCTTTGCGGACAAGGAACGCCACCAACTTTTCCTTGAGCCAGAAGGGCGCAATACAGAGGAAGTTTATGTTCAAGGTCTATCAACCAGTCTGCCAGAGGATGTACAGCGTGACTTGGTTCATTCTATCAAAGGTCTGGAAAATGCAGAGATGATGCGAACAGGTTATGCCATTGAGTACGACATGGTCTTGCCACACCAGTTGCGTGCGACTTTGGAAACCAAGAAAATCTCAGGACTCTTTACTGCTGGTCAGACAAATGGAACGTCAGGTTACGAAGAAGCTGCTGGCCAAGGGATTATCGCTGGTATCAATGCGGCTCTGAAAGTCCAAGGCAAGCCTGAGTTGATTTTGAAGCGCAGTGACGGTTATATCGGCGTGATGATTGATGACTTGGTGACCAAGGGAACCATTGAACCCTACCGTCTATTGACCAGTCGTGCCGAATACCGTCTCATTCTCCGTCATGACAATGCCGATATGCGTTTAACAGAGATGGGACGTGAGATTGGGCTTGTGGATGATGAACGCTGGGCTCGCTTTGAAATCAAGAAAAATCAATTTGAAAATGAGATGAAACGTCTAGACAGCATCAAACTCAAGCCAGTAAAGGAAACCAATGCCAAGGTTGAGGAGATGGGCTTCAAGCCGTTGACCGATGCAGTGACAGCCAAGGAATTCCTTCGTCGTCCAGAAGTTTCTTATCAAGATGTGGTGGCTTTCATCGGACCAGCTGCAGAGGACTTGGATGACAAGATTATCGAATTGATTGAAACAGAAATCAAATACGAAGGCTATATTTCCAAAGCCATGGATCAAGTAGCTAAGATGAAACGCATGGAAGAAAAACGCATTCCAGCCAATATTGATTGGGATGATATTGATTCTATCGCGACGGAAGCCCGTCAGAAGTTCAAACTTATCAATCCAGAAACCATCGGCCAAGCCAGCCGTATTTCGGGAGTAAATCCAGCAGACATTTCTATTTTGATGGTGTATCTTGAAGGTAAAAATCGTAGTATTTCTAAAAATCAAGAAAAGAAAGCATAGAAAAAACAGCTCCGTCTTCGGGGCTGTTTTCTTGCTTTATTCTTCATCTGGTGTGAGGATCATCGGGATGATAATCGGTTCACGTTCTGTATTTTCATAAAGGAAGGGGCGAATAGCGTTGACAATGGCACCATTGACAGATTGTACGCTAGCATCCTTGTTTTTTAGTGCGATACGAATTGCATTGAAGAGAATGCGCTGGCTTTGGCGAATCAAGTCGCCAGACTCTCTCATGTAGACAAAGCCTCGACTGAGGATGTCTGGACCAGATAGAATCATCTGCGATTTGAAGTCAACAGTTGCGACTGCCAGAACGACACCGTCTTCAGATAGATCACGACGATCTTTTAGGACAGCAGCACCGATTTCACCGATACGATTTCCATCGACATAGATATCTTGGGCGTTGAAATGGCCTGCGATACGAGCTGAGTCAGCAGTAAGGGCAAGCACATCACCATTGCTCATGATAAAGATATTGTCCTTCTCAACACCAGTATCCACCGCAAGTCCAGCATGGACTTTTTGCATGCGGTATTCACCGTGGACAGGCATGAAGTATTTTGGCTTAATCAAGCGGAGCATGAGTTTTTGCTCTTGCTGGCCACCGTGTCCAGATGTATGGATATTGTTAACCTTACCGTGGATAACTTCGACACCAGCTTCTGAAATGATGTTGATCAGCTTGT